>JAPLZG010000036.1 GCA_026395155.1 Candidatus Tayloriibacteriota bacterium
ATATCTTTTTCGGGATATAAATTTCTCACTTTATAAGGTTTTCTTCAAAACTTTGATCCTATTTATTTCCTTTAATTTTATTCCATTTTTGTGGAGATTTTGATTTTCTATCAAGTCTAATATCTGCTTTTTATCATTTTTAAAATTAAGTATGATTTTCGCGTTTTTGAGAGCAAGAATTTCTTTTTTGAGATTAGTGCGAAATCTCTAAAAGAACATGAAAATAAAAAGATTTAAGTAATCCATATTTTTTCTTACTTCGATATTGAAATTTGCCTGTAGTAGTTATTATGAGTTATTTATTCCCAAAGCCTTATGGGAGTATGTTGGTCGAGAATAAGCTTTTTTTATTTTAAAAAAACCAAGTCAAGTATTTTTCAAGAAGAAAACGAAGACTATGACAATGAGGTCATTAATTGCTACGCCTGTATCGGACATATCCTACAAAAAAATCAGACATCCCCTACAGAAATTTCAGCCAATCCCTACACGTTTTTTTTAAATATAGATAGATATTTGCATCGTAATAAATTAATGATGGTTTAAGATGATTATTTGAATTGAAATGAAGAAATCTTTTTTTATATTATTGATAGTTTTGATGGTTATGCCATTTTTAATTTGCGTTATGGCCCAATCAGGTTCAAGCATAAATACCAATACTGGCGTCCACATTTTGAAGTCTCTTGAAATTGCAAAGACTTCAGATCAGATATGCATTTCGGCACCATGTCAATTCCTACTGCTCCTGTTGATGTTGTTTTAACAATTTCCAACACTCGCAGTGCATCATCCCCAGCTGATATCGATTTGTTAGCTCAGGCACCGTTTTCAAAAAATGCAGCTTATACAATAGCCGGTTCTCCAAATGCAACCTATTCAATTATTCTCCCCCCAAATGGAATGGTAATGCTTCATAGTGGAGGAAATAATATGAATGTAAATAGTTTCTCTTGTTCTTATCCCGGATTAACAGGTGTTCTAAGTGCTGCAGGAACCGATCAGTTTAATATTGGAGCAACTTTAGAATTAAAAGATGCCCAACCTTATGGCATCTACGAAGGCACATTTGATGTTACAATAGCCTATAACTAGTCCCTGCTTTTGCCTTAATACTTTATTTAAATTGAATTCTTATTTTAGTCTTCTAGATTTGTAATTGGAATGATACTTATTGAGAAAGTTTTACATATGAAAATTATATAAAAAGCCTGCTCCAATTTCAATTCTGTTTCGCGAAAAACAAAATGCATACCTCTTGTATTTGAAATATTAAGATTTGTCATTAAAAACTTCTTTATTGTTGACAGTCAAACATCAATATGAAAAACCAATAATGGTGCAAAGAACAAAAATAAAGATTTTTATTCCAACTTTCAGCCCAAAACGTCTTGAGATATTTATTAATTTATACCTTTGCAAAGTAATCTTTAAAACAAAAATAAAACCATGAGAAAAAAGCTGCTAATATTAATAATTCCATTTATAGGTATATGTTTTCAATCAATAGCCCAGGGCGATTTATTAATAACCCCAACGCGTGTGGTGTTTGAAGGAAACAAGCAAAAAGAAGAACTTAATTTAGTCAATATCGGCAAAGATACTGCCATTTATTCTATATCATTTATTCAGTATAATATGAAGGAAGATGGAAGTTTTGTAACTATCGAAAAGCCTGATTCAGGTCAAATGTTTGCAGATCCTTTTTTGAGAATATTTCCACGAAAAGTAACACTTGCACCTCGTGAACCTCAAGTTATTGCATTGCAATGCCGACGTAAACAAGATATGCTTCCCGGAGAATATCGTTCACATTTGTATTTTAGAGCAGAGAAAAATATAAAACCCCTTGGGTCGAAAGAAGCTGAAGGCGACACTACTGCCCTAAAGGTTGAACTTATACCAATTTATGGATTAAGCATTCCTATTATTATACGGTCAGGTGTGGTA
>JAPLZG010000079.1 GCA_026395155.1 Candidatus Tayloriibacteriota bacterium
GACTATATATATATATATATATATTATAAAACTGTGGATAACTCTTTTATCTATTTACTTATTTTCAATATCTGATATATTACCTATATTATAAGTTGCGTGAAAGGTAATCCTGTTTGAGTACTTGTAAAGTCTTCCCTCTCTGTCATCCTCGTGAATACGGGGATCCAGAAAATCGGAACTGGATTCCCGCCTGCGCGGGAATGACAGAAAAAAACTTTACTAGATAAAAAACAGAGCTTTTACACAAAAACAACGCGCCTATAATTTGGGCGCAATTATTTTATATGAAAGAAAAATTAACAAAAGTTGGTGCAGTTGAAGCGATAGTAAAAAGTGGTTTGATGAGTAAGTATTTTAACGACTCAAAAAACCCATTATCGGTTGGGGAAGTCGTTGAAGGAAAAGTCATATTAATCGAGAAGAACAGAGTATATGTAGACCTACAACCTTATGGTACTGGTCTTATTTTTGGTAAAGAATTTATAGTTGCAAGAGATGTAATTAAAAAAATAAATGCTGGAGATATCGTTTCTGCAAAAATTGTAGAAATATCAAACAAAGAGGGTTATATTGAGCTTTCACTAAAAGAAGCTCGACAGGCACTTATTTGGGACGAGGCAGAAAAAGCGATTAAAGAAAAAACTGTATTTGAAATTCCAATACAAGAGGCAAACAAAGGAGGTCTTATGCTTTCGTGGCAAGGAATTACTGGATTTTTACCAGCTTCACAATTAAAATCAGAACATTATCCAAAAGTTGTAGATGGTGATAAAGACAAAATTTTTGATGAACTTAAAACTTGTAGGACGAAAGATTTCTGTTGCGATAATCACTGCTTCTCCAAAAGAAGGCAAACTTATTTTCTCAGAAAAAAATCTTGAAAAGAAAGAAAATTCAAAGAAAGCAGATAAATATAAAGTTGGAGATACTTTTGAAGGAGAAATAACTGGTGCAGTAGATTTTGGAGTATTTGTAAAACTTGAAGATGGACTTGAAGGGCTTGTTCATATTTCAGAAATTGATTGGGCTCTTGTTGAAGATACAAGATCAATGTTTAAAATTGGAGATAAAGTTAAGGTTAAAGTAATTGAAGTTAAAGACGGAAAAATTTCACTTTCAATTAAAGCATTAAAACCAAATCCTTGGCTTGAAGCAGAAAAGAAATATAAAAAAGGAGATGAAATCGAAGCTGTTGTAATTAAATTCAATAAATACGGTGCACTAGCAAGTATTGAAGAAGGTGTATCAGGGCTTGTTCATATTTCAGACTTTGGTTCTGAACCAAAAATGAAAGAAAAAATCAGCTTGGGTAAAAATTATACATTTAAAATAAATGTATTCGAACCTAAGAATCAGAAGATGGGGTTGAATTTTGTTAAATGATTAAAATAGCTTTTAGCTGATAGCTGTTAGCTTTTAGGAAAACAGAAATGGCGGGACGCGAAGCGTCCCGCCATTTCTGATTTCTGACTTCTGATTGTATTTTCTAATAGCTATAAGATAAAAACTATCAGCTTCCTAATTCCTCGAATTGATTCTTCCCTTATTTCAAAGCTGGATAAAAACCTTCGACAAAATTCCATTTACTAGTATCCCAAGTAGCAAAGGTTGATGGTGTTTTCATCTGCTCTGTCGACAATCCAGTTCCTGATGGAGATGTTGTTTGTCCTGAAGTTTGATTATCCCAATATGAATTAGTTGCCGCCCCTCCTGCTGTCCCTACCAGACCACCAACATC
Organism: Candidatus Tayloriibacteriota bacterium; assembly: GCA_026395155.1. Taxonomy (GTDB): domain Bacteria; phylum Patescibacteriota; class Minisyncoccia; order Phycocordibacterales; family GWA1-40-21; genus Bog-1340. The sequence goes on from JAPLZG010000079.1 coordinate 1,742, forward strand.
TCGAGTACCACTTACCCTTCCTGTTGAATATGAGTTCTCTATTCTTCCGCCGTCATATTTAAGTCCTACAAGACCTCCAACAGAATAACCTATAGCATCAACATTTCCTGTTGCATAAGAATTATTTATAATTCCACCATCTCTTCCGCCCTCTAAACTCCCCACAAGTCCTCCAAAGGCAGATTTAGATATACTACAACAAGTAGATACATTTGCGTTTGAATATGAATGAGTTATTGATCCATAATAACTAGTCCCTACTAGACCGCCAGCAAAATTACCACCAGTAATAGATACACTTCCAGATGAATACGAACGAGTTATTGTCCCAAATCTTTGTAACCCTACTAGACCACCAGTATAACCCGGACCATTACTAGCCACAGATCCGATTGAATAAGAGTTGGAAATGGAACCACCGCCTAAAAATCCAACTAACCCTCCAACCATTGTTCCAGTCACACTGACATTAACTAACCCAAGATTAGAAATACTTCCTGATGAACCACCAAAAAAGCCAACAGATCTAGTTGATGGTAGATTTATTGTTAAATTCGAAATAGTTTTATTGTTTCCATTAAAGTTCCCCCTAAAAAGATAGCTATAATCTGCGCCACCCCAGCAGGCTAAATTTGGTCCACAAGAGCCGATTGGTTGCCAATTATTTCCAATACCAGAATATCCTACTGTTGTAGAAGAAAGATTTGCTGTTAAAATAAAACTCTTGTCTAAATAATTTCTTACACTATTTAACTGTTCCCAATTACTTATCTTATAAGGATTTACTAATGTTCCTTCCCCACCCGCGAAAGGTACAACGCTAACAGTTACAGTCTTAGGAATTGTTTTAGTACCATTCGTACAAGAAATATTATATGTATATGTGCCCGTTGTTAGAATACCTGACCTACCTCCACCTGCTATACAAGAAGTCATATTTGATGGAGTCCATGAGAGAATAACTGTATTCCCAGACATGATGGTTGAAGATGAGACAAAAAAATCAACACTATAAATTATAGGAGACACTACAACAACCGCATTCGAACTTACAGTCTTACCCGGGATGCCTGCAATACTAGGTGTTATACAAGAAATATTATATGTATATGTGCCTGTTGTAAGTCCATTCGATGTCCATGTGTGGATTCCATCAGAAGGGTCTTTGTTTCCTTCCCAACCAGCACTACCACCACTTGCTGTACAAGAAGTCATATTTGATGGCTCCCATGTGAGGACAACACTTTTACCAAAATTAATAGTTGAAGAAGATATACTAAATTTTATACTACTAGAAGTTTGTAACTTTACTCCTAATAAAACATAATTGTACAAACCATCATTTTGATTTTCAACACAAACATCATAATTTGTATTCGCCGGACAAGAAACTACTCTTGCATTACCAGAAGTTAATTGTCGATAAGGTCCAACTTGAATTGTCTCTATCGATTGAACGCCAGAAATACCTGCTTGAATAACTTGTGCAGATTGGCTTCCGCAAGCTGAGGATCCACAATATTGGCCTGGGGAAGCAACTGGTGCGCCAATAATTAAATTGACATTATAATATTGTATTGAACCATTTTGAGCTTTAACGGTATAATTCTCTGGATAACTATCTACTGGATTATTATAATCAGCGGGGTTATATCCAGTACCAGTTACGAATACTTGTGAATCACTATCTGAAACAATTCTGCCGGATTTTGGATTGACTACATAACTGTTAGGAGATCCAAAAGGTATGTGATACGTAATTTCCTTAAGACTTTGATCTATCATTGCACTACCTACAAACACACCACTCGGAGATGGGATCCCATAGCTTGGCATAGGATGCAAAGAATATCTGATGCTTTGTATATTTTTACCTGATTTTTTTGGATTATTAAAAATAATATTATATTCTGTTTTGGACACACCATCTTTAGCAGTTACAGTATATTTTGTCGGATTAAAGAAATTTTGAGTTACACCAGAAGCTGGGCTAATCGTAGCTCCTTTGTGTATTTCGATATCAGGAACAAAATCAAAGCTATCATTATTCAATTCAAGATTATAATTAAATTGTATCGTATTATTTTTTGCATCTACAACACCCTTAATTTTGCCAGTTACTGGATTTGTTAAAGAAAAAGATGTAATTTTACCAATAGTTTCTTTACCAACAAGAACGACGTTATAATCTTGGGTCGAACCATCAGAAGCTGTTACTGTATATTTTTGTAAACCAGAAAAGTTGTGTGGTTTTCCTGAAACTGGAGAAACTGTTGCGCCGGGAGCAACCTCAATAGTAGGGGTTAACTTTGTTATATCTACATTATTAGAGATATCAACTAAAATCAATTTCTTTTTTTCATCTATTACACCCTTATAAGATGGGTTAGAAAATGAAAAAGAAGTAATGCCTTTAGAGGTAGGGTCACTCATCCATTTAGCATACACTGTAATATTTGCTGTAACTGGAGTAGTGGCAGTAAAGGCAGTCCCTCCACCATTCTCTGCGGTATACCAGCCTCCGAAAGTATAACCTGTTTTTGTTGGAGCAGTTGGTAGAGTTACGACAGTGGTTGCCGGCGAAACAATTCTTTTAGCTGTTGGACTTGCTGGCACTGTGGCGCTTTGACTGTCAAAAGTAACTAAAGGAAGACCATCACGAAGACAACGAACGGGCCCGCTCGACCAACTCTTAAATAAAGGATATATTCCTCCTTCGCCAACCTGCAGTCCTCCTGTACCCACCGATAGAAACAAAATCTGATCTTGGGTATGACGGATCTCTTCAGTAGATGATAAATAATCACTATGATTTGGGAAACCATTTATACCAAAAGAATTCCAACCAGCTAATAGTTCAGCCGCAGATGGTAAATACCAAGTGCCAGCAGAGACACCACCTTCAGTTAGGTTATAACAATAATTTGCAGCTGGATAAGCAGTAGTACTGAGACCACGAAGAATGGCTGTATTGGCTTTACCATTTGATAAAGTTCTATCTGTGGAAACGCCCGTTGTTACGCCCTGGGGTCCCCAAGTTAGCTGGGTCGGTGAAACTGTAGACCAACAATTTGGATCAGTCGCTCCACCAACACAACCACCACCTTGTGCTTGTGTGCTATTTATATTTTGTAAATATGAAAAACCAGCGACCATTAGAAGAATTGCAAAAAATAATATTCCGATTTTTATTTTCCCTTTTGTAAAAATTTGTTTTTTCATTTATATTAAAATAACTAAATTAATAAACTAGATTTTAAATTACATATTATATTTATTATATCAGATAATATAAAAAAAAATAGATACTGTGGATAAGTGCCAAAAAACAAGGAGCGGGAGCGACTATGTTTTTTGAGCATCCCGTAAAAGTCTAATTCCGATTGGACTTTATACGGGATCCATCTGCTCTCTTTCCCCGCCTTAGATGGATTGCCACGCTCGACCTAATTTTCTTGAGTGAAACGATTAGAAAATGGAAGTGCCCTTGTGGTAGACCTAAATTTCTTACGAGCATAGCGTGAGTCGTTGGATAGGAACCAACGACGCAAGACTCATTGAGAGCTTTTGTGAGCATAGCGAAACAAAAGATCCAATGAGTGGACAGCTCTCGTAGAGAGTTTAGAAAATGGAAATGCCCTTGTGGTGCGCTCGGTTGACGGAAAGAAAAACTGGATTCCCGCCTGCGCGGGAATGACAGATTGGGAAAACCGAAAACGGCCTCCCTCCAAAGGCGGGCAGGCATAATTACCAGAGAAGTCCTTCCCGATTTTGGAGTTTGACACCAAAAGCTAACTTTGATACTATTAGATAGTAAAAGTTCGCCGAAAGCGGACTTGTTTTTTTAGAAAAATAAGAAGCGTAGCAACCACCCCAGTAAGAATTTTTTAAAAGTAAACCCTTGCTTAATTTATTTATAGTGGCATTAGGGTTTAATTATCTAAAATATTTAGATTAATCAAAAAAATCTTACGGGGCAAGTATTTTTCTAAACCCCGTCAAATTGTTTTTTCATTTGACCGGGGTCACATTATTAGCAATTATATGGTGGCGAATTATAGAGCCACCCCAGTGAAATATTAGCAAGATGCGAGTAAAAGCTCGGAAGCTTTTATTTCACGGGGTGATGATTTTCTAAAATTCACTATCGTTCATTAAGAAAATCATCATGATAGATCTAAAAGTTATAAATTCCGTCATAGAACAGATGGAACAAGAAAGAGGAATACCAAAAGCGAAAATGCTCGAGGCTATTGAAATGGCTCTCGCTACCGCATACAAAAAAGAATACGGAAAAAGAGGTCAAATAATCAGAACAAAAATGGACCTCTCGAGCGGTAAAATGGAATTCATACAAGTAAAAACTGTTGTTGATAAAGACAGTGTTATTATCCGTGAAGAAAAAAAAGAAGATGCAGAGGCTGAAGAAAGATTTAAAAGAACAAAAAGAATTGAAGAGGAAAAAGAAGAGTTAAACGAAAAAGGAGAAAAGATAGTTTATTATAATCCTGAACATCATATTTTTATTGCTGATGCAAAAAAAATAAAAAAAGATGCAAAGGTTGGTGATGAGCTCATATTCCCTCTTGAAGATAAAAGCGATTATGGAAGAATTGCAGCTCAAACAGCAAAACAAGTTATTGTTCAAAAAATAAGAGAGGCAGAAAAAGTATCTGTATTTAATGAATATGGAGAAAAAGAAGGAACAATTGTTAATGGAACAGTTCAAAGATTTGAAAGAGGAAATCTTTTTGTTGATATGGGAAGGGCTACAGCAATACTTCCTTTTGAGGAACAGCTTCCTGGTGAAAAATATCAGCCCGGAGAAAGAATTAGAGGATATCTTTATAGAGTGGAGGAAACACCAAAAGGAATTTTCTTGAGACTTTCGAGATCACATCCAAAATTTTTAGAAGAACTTTTCAAAACAGAATCACCAGAAATTGCAGATGGAACAGTTGAAATAAAATCTATTGCGAGAGAAGCTGGTTCAAGATCGAAAATTGCAGTATCATCAAAAGACTCACATATTGATCCTGTTGGAGCACTTGTTGGACAAAGAGGTGTCAGAGTTACAACTGTAATGTCTGAACTTGGCGGAGAAAAAATAGATATTATTGAATGGTCTGCTGATGCAAAAAAGTTTATTGAAGAAGCTCTTTCACCTGCAAGAATATTATCTGTATCAACAGACGAAGCAGAGAAAAAAGCGACTGTTGAAGTTTCATCCGATCAGCAATCTCTTGCTATCGGAAAGGGTGGCCAAAACGTCCGTCTTGCAGCAAAACTAACAGGATGGAAAATAGACATTATCTCTGTTGAGGGAGAATATGTTGAGGAAGGCTATTTTTTTTTACTAAAAGATGTATAATTAAATAGATTATATGCATAACACCTCGTCAGAGAAGCTTGCGAGAATATGATACATAATCTGTTTTATTAACAAAGACTTAATTTATTTAAACAAAAATATGAAAAAAACAAAATTATTACCAACTCTACTTATAGTATCTTTTTTATCAGGGTCAGTGATGGCTATTGCAAGTAATGTATCACCTTCAAATAGTACTTCGACAAAAATATCAGAAGAAATGAAAGCTAAAATAGAAGAAGCAAAAAAACAAATCGAACAAGATAAAGAAATTCTTAAAGATTTAAAAGCATCTTCAACCTTAAATCAACAACAAAGACAACAAATATTAAAAGACGAGATTAATAAAAAGGCAGAAGAAAAGATTAATGAGCAAAGGGAAAAAGCAACCGAGAGATTTACTGATGCGGTAAATAAATTAGAAAAAATAATAAAAAGAGTAGAATCAAGAATAGCAAAACTAGAAGCAAGTAGCACTGATATGACAATCTCTAAAGGTTTTTTGGCTACTGCAAAGACACAGATGATAAGTGCAAAAGCTAATATTGAAATACTTGGCAATATGGTAGTACAATTAAATGCATCAACAACAAAGAAAATATCAAAACAAAATATTAAAGACCAAGAAAAAAAGATTAAAGATGATTTAAAATTAGTACACAAGAGTATAGTTAACGCTGTAGAATCAATGAAACCTGGAAGACCGGAAGAAAAAGCAACTTCAACAAAAAATAAAATTTAATAGTTAATTCGTCCGCCTTTGCTTTAACCTCCTTCGTATAAAACTACGGAGAGTCAAGGAAAGCCGTGGCGAGGCAAAAAAATATGGAAGAACAAAAAAATGGTATCGGGGCTCTCGCGGGGACAATAATAGTAGTGATAATTCTTATTATTGGAGGCTTTTATTTCTACGGGCAAAGAATTGAAAAACAACAACAAAATG
>JAPLZG010000056.1 GCA_026395155.1 Candidatus Tayloriibacteriota bacterium
ATTGCTAATCAATAAGCTTGGAATAAGGGGAATACTTGCTCTTATCAAAATTGTTAATGCAAAAATAATATATGGTACAAAAAGAAAAATCCATGAAGCATCTAAACTCACCACTTCATCTTTATGAAATAGTTTCCAAAAATCTTTATATGGTTGAAAAATAGTAGCTCCTGTCCTATTTTGAAATTTAGCTTTAACTTTTCTTGTAATACCAATAAATAATGGTGATAACACCGGTATTAAAAGCATTTGAATTATCCAACTTATAGTTAATGACATATTTATTATTAAATTAAACAAAAATAATTAACAAACCAATTAATGCAATGAATATGTATAAAATATAAATATTAATAACACCAGTTTGAATTTTTTTTATCTTATTAGATATATATATAATTATTTTTTGAATAGGTTTATAAAAATAAAATCCATACACATCCTTAATCGCTAGATCTATTTTATTATTTTTAGGAAAATATCCATTGTCTGCATCAAAGAAATCCGTATTAACTTTTCGGCTTGGTCTTAGTATGTTTTTGAAAACAGAGACAATTGAACGTGAAAATCCCGTTGCAGTAATTTCCATTCCTGGCTCAAGACTGCACCCACAATCCCAAGTGATATTAGTTACAACTTTCTGTTTTCGACTTAATGTATAAACAAAAAATATGACAATAAATAACAAGAGCACAATAGCTATTAATATTATAGGCGTTGAAATGCTAGCAAATTCATTGTGCATTTTAATAAAATTAAAGTTCATTAATGCACTACTTTCTATATTTTTTAAATTAATTAAACTATTACTAATCTTTAAAAGAAATCGTGAAATAACACCAGCAAAAAATCCCAAGATAATAATAAATGTTGTGAGGATTCCCATCCCTGCTCTTGATAAAAAATTAGCTTCATGAATAACTCCTATGTATTCGCTGCGTGGTCTAGCTAAAAAAACCATACCAAAAGCTTTAACAAAACATGCCACTGCCAAAGCACTGGTACAAGCTAAAACACCAACCGATAAAACAAAAATAATTTTTGTCACAGCGCTAAAAGAACTAACGCCATTAAATAAAGACTGAAAAATCATCCACTCACTAACGAATCCATTGAATGGTGGGAGAGCTGATATCGCCATTGAACCAACCAAGAAAAACAAAGCGGTTTGAGGCATGTACTTAATTAATCCTCCATATTTTTCAATATTGCGTGTGTGCGTCGCTGAAACGACCACTCCAGCACCAAGGAAAAGTAATGACTTAAAGACTGCGTGATTGATGGTGTGATAAAGAGCTGCAATTAAACCAATAGTTGCTAACGCTGGCATATTCATTGAAAGAAAGACTAAAGAACTCCCAAGACCTAATAATATTATGCCGATATTTTCTATGCTATGATATGCTAATAATCTTTTTAAATCATGCTCGTTTAGAGCATATAATACCCCCAGGATTGCCGAAATTGCACCGGCGATTAAAACTAATAAGCCAAACCACAACGGTACATTTGAAAGAATATCAAAAGATATCCTGATAATCATATATATTCCCATTTTAATCATTACTCCAGACATAAGAGCCGAGACATGCGAAGGGGCAGCTGGATGAGCACTAGGCAACCATATGTGAAAAGGAATAATACCAGACTTTGTACCAAAACCAATTAGTGCCAAAATTAATATAATACTTTTTATTTGATTTGGCGTATTAATCATTCCATCCTTAATAGCACTAAATTCTAAAGATCCTGTTGTTTTATACAAAAATAAAAATAAAAGCATAATAAAAGCCGTACCGATATGAGTCATGATAAAATACAATAAACCAGCTTTAATATTATTTTTTTCTCTATTCTCAAAAATAACTAGAAAATACGACGCCATTGTCATTAATTCCCAAACTATAATAAAAAATATTATATTGCTAACAATTGCAACCAAGATCATGCTCGCTAAAAAAATATTATAAAAAAATCCTAAAACACCAATATTATATTTTTGATAAAAATATTTAACATACCCAACACTATATATTGAACAAGGAAGCGCAATTAAAGAAATAATTAATACAAAAAATGCAGCCAAATAATCTACATGAACGGAAAAAGAAAGTAATGGAAAATAAGATTTAAAATTAAAATTTAATTCTTGACCTCTTAACAAAACTCCAGTGGAAAAAATTATGCCTAGAAGAGAACCGAGACCAGCAAAAATATTACCCCACCAATTGGCAAACTCATCATCCTTACCGTAAAACAAAGATCCGATTGCTCCAACGCAAAAAAGGAAAATTATTTCAAAAATTATAGCTGATGAACTAAAAAATTCTAACATAAAGTTATTGATCTAAATCACTGAAAATTTTTAACAAATGACATAATATAGTCTTTGGTGATGGCGGATCTCCTGGTATTTTATAATGGACTGGAATAACTTTTTCCACACCATCCAATACGGAATAAGACCCTTTAAATATTCCACCACCTATTGCATCATCACCCAATGCAACAAC
>JAPLZG010000032.1 GCA_026395155.1 Candidatus Tayloriibacteriota bacterium
AATAAGCAACACTCCATTTAGCATAAAGCGTAACTGAGGCGCTCGGCATTGTATAAGAAGCCCCAGAGGCATAGTTTGTTCCACTCCCATATGAAGAAGTATTCCAGCCATTAAAAACATAACCAGTTTTTGTTGGAATAGTGTTTGATAAAGCAAGAACACTACCTGGTAAACGTTTTTCTGCTACTGGTGCTCCAGATCCTCCATTGGCACTATATGTTAAAGTTGGAATTGTTATCCATTTTGCGTATAAAGTTACATTTGCAGTAATAGTAAAGGTAGAACCAACAGCACGATTTGTTCCACTTCCGTATGAAGAAGTATTCCAGCCATTAAAGACATAACCTGTTTTAGTTAAATTACCCGTATTACCTAAAACAGTAACTATTTTTCCAGAAGCATATTTATTTGCATCAACTGGAACAGATCCTATTCCACCATTTGCACTATATGTAACAGAATAAGCAACACTCCATTTTGCATAAAGTGTAACTGAAGCACTAGGCATTGTGTAAGAAGCTCCAGCAAGATAATTTGTTCCGCTACCGTATGAAGAAGTATTCCAGCTACTAAAAACATAACCGGTTCTTGTTGGAGTTGTGGTTGAAAGAATTATAACGCTACCTGCAGTACTTGATATTGGTGATGGCGCACCAGTCCCATTGTTTGCAGAATATGTAAGAGTGTAATAAGCTAGGCTATTTTCGACAACAGCACCATAATTTGTTTTCTGATTACTTTGTATATTTTTATTTATATAAAAATATATACCTCCGATAATTACCAAAAATACTACAATAAGAGTAATGATTGAAAATATAAAACCTCTTTCTTTACTTTTCATAATATATAAATATTAAGATTATTAATAATAGCCCAAAATCTACTATATAGTATATACCTTAATATTTTTTAAGTCTAGAACACAAAACCCCAGTTCAATAATTAAAATTATAATAATCTTATTTCCTTAATTTACGTTATTCAATTTTCTTATAATCTCTTGATAATATAACCTTTAAAAAAATAAATATTTTCACCATTATATTACAAACCATTATCACCCATAACATCATTTTTTTATTAAAAAAACCGCAAGACGTGTCAAAAGACAAATCCTGCGGAATCAATGATAGAAACTAAAAACATGGAATCAGACTCTCAAGCGCTTGAACAAGCTCTTGTGTGTTATATCTAACGATCTTATCGACAATAAATTTTACATCAGAAAATTCATTGGGATCTTCGCAGTTCGCGATGATATAGGAATGAGAACATCTGTTAATTGAAAGAGCAAGGTGACATCCATTAAACATGGAATGACCGAGATTAAATCCCAAAACAACAAAATCTGGCCTCTCACTAATTATTGTTTGAATTATCAAATCAGCTGAATCAATAGGTATCGGCTGTAAGATACTATGTCGTTTTGAATCAAAACGACCAGTCTTCTGTAATTGTTTGATTACCACTTCAGCCCTTTCCCTTTCATCAATAATCCGAAAAGTCATAGGTCAACCCCTTCCTGTTTTAAGCTATGCCAAACACATAATCATCTAAATAATATCTTACAATATTTTTAGAAATAAAGCAAATAGGACTCTTAATAATTAAAATGTTTTCTTGCTTGGAGGAATTGTAAGTTTTATACTACGACTAATATTTTCACCGGTTGATGTTGTACAAGAAAGGGTATATGTATAATAAACTTTTACCCTAGGGTCCAAATCTCCTGTCTTCCATTGATGTGGTCCAGCAGAGACATCTTTTGTTCCTAACCAACCTTCGCTACCACCACTTCCTGTACAAGATTCTACACCAAACACTTGCCAATTAATTTTCCTTTTAGAAGTACACCCTCCAGCGCATTGTTCTCCTATACCAAATTCGCTAGCAAAAAGAAGAACAATAGGACTAACAGTAATTGTTAAACTATCTGAAACAATTTCAGAACCATAATTACAAGAAATAGAATATGTGTATATTCCGTTTGTTAATTTACTAGGCAATGACCATTCATGTTTCCCATCAGATGAATCTTTGCTTCCTTCCCAACCATCACTACCACCACTTGCTGTACATGACTCCACATTATAAACTTCCCAACCAACATTACTAAAAGGCAAAGGGAAACAATCTGCACCAATACATTTTGGAGAGTTATTATAAATACTAACAGTAGGCACTACAACATTAACAGTCACCTCATCAGAAAAAATGTTGTCACCGTGATTACAAGAAATAGTATATGTGTATGTTCCACTTGTTGACATATTAGTTATTGGCCATTCATGTAATCCATTAGATGCATCTTTGCTTCCTGCCCAACCTTCGCTACCCCCACTTGCTGTACAAGAATCTACTCCAAATACGTCCCAACTAATTATTTGAGGGAGAGGTTGAGGACAAGGGGCTTTGATACATCTTACAGAATTGTCAGAAAGGTTAACAAAAGATGCGTGAACTGGGATATGTGTTGTCGGACTATTAGTCCCCTCTCCACCTCCACTATAGATTATACCAGTACTAATAAAAACAACTTGATCTATTGGTGATCCATCATCAGAACAGTTTGGGTAAACAAATTCGCTACTGCAAAGAGTTGAAATGTCAGTATCTCCTATTGCAACACCAACCGATTTTTTATCAGTTTCATTTATATATTGATTTTCATAAATAGCAGAAACAACCACTGTTTTTGTAGTCGAAGCAAAATTGTATACTGAGTGCGTTCCTGGATCTACTGGTATTGAAGGGAGATAATTTGGCACTAAATCTCCGAAAGAAGTTGGTATTCTACCTGTATCTTGATAATACATCTGCATTGCTGTACCTACTTGCTTCATATCAGAAAGACGAACAGAGTCTCGAGCTTTTGCACGAGTTTCGGAGGTGTAGCTAAAAATAATAGTAGTAAGAAGTGATATGATAGAAATTACCATCAAAAGCTCAATTAGGGTAAAACCATTTTTTTTCTTAAAATACATTTATATTTATATTATAACACGTAATAAAAAAAATATTCCATTAATTATTTCTTCAATCTCCACTCTTCAATTTTCTTATGATTTCCAGATAGTAAAACTTTAGGAACTCTATATTTCTTACCTTTATATTCCAAAACTTCAGGACGAGTATAGTGAGGATATTCCAAACCATTATCACCCACACCAGAATCTTTTTCTTTTTTTAATAAAAGGTTCCAATAAGATTCTTCTTTTAAAGATTCTAATCGAATTACGCCAGGAAGCAATCTTGCCACAGCAGAAGAAACGACCATTGCAGCTATATCACCATCAGTTAAAACATAAGGGCCTATAGAAATTTCTTCGGCCTTTAAAGCTTGTTTTACTCTTTCATCAATCCCCTCATAACGACCAGTTATAAAAATGATATCATCATATTTGTTCGCCCAATCATAAGCAATCTTTTGATTAAAAAATTCTCCTTTTGCTGAGAAAATTACAACTTTTGTTTTTCTACTTTTTTTGTTTGTCTGATCAAAATTCTTATTTTGTTTTAAAATCAACTTCTCAACTTTTGTAAAAGTTTGTAAAATTGGTTCTGCTTGTAAAACCATTCCTGCACCACCACCATAAGGTTTGTCATCAACTCTTAAATACGGCTTTTCATTTTTCTTTTGAGAAATTGTTGGTTTAACAGAATCACGGGGATTATAAAATTTAAAAGATATTTTTTTTTCTTTTTGTGCCCTCGCCAAAATAGACTCATTTAAATATGAGGCAAAAGATTCTGGGAACAATGTGATGATGTGGAAATTCATTTGTAATTATTACAATACAATAAAATTTACAAAATTACAAACATAAATCAAAATTAACTGTCAATTATGTTCCCTAGCTTGTTAATTCTCTTTTGAAATGCAATTCTGTAATATAGAATTGTATGAAAAAAAGACAAACATTTAGACATTTGAGAGAATGTGACAGAGATAGACTTCATGCCTTGTATTTGTGTTGTCACAAACAGAAGGATATTGCTGA
>JAPLZG010000030.1 GCA_026395155.1 Candidatus Tayloriibacteriota bacterium
TTTGTCACCATAGAGAAGTTTATTGAATTCATTTACAACAATATGCTGTGGTAAATCCAAATACATATTTATCTCCTCAATAATCACCCCTTTTTCTTTTTCTATTTCACCTTCTGGAAAAGTAGGATTTATATACATATCAGAAATAACATCAAGAACCTTATCAAAGTTCTTATAATCAGCTTTTGCATAATATCCTGTATATTCTCGTGAAGTAAAAGCGTTATAATGTGCTCCGATACTATCAAGATCCTTAGAAATATCTGAGGCGTTAGGACGCTTTACCGTCCCCTTAAAACAAACATGCTCAAGAAAGTGTGAAATACCATTATTTTCTTTTTTCTCATATTTTGAGCCGGCTTCCACTAATACAAAAACAGTAGCGGTCGGGTTCCCCTTCATTGGTACAACGATAATCTTCATTCCATTTTTCAGAACTTTTTTAATATAATGCATAGTTAAATTGATTATTTATAAATATCGTGACCACCAACTGAAAGAAAACGAATAAGTTTAGAATTTATTTTAGAAAAGATAATCCTATTTTCGTAATCAATCCAGAAAGCTAACCTACCTAAAAGTTTACCGGATAATTTATGAGTTCTGAGGCTAGGATCATAATTATTTTTTCTAAAAATCTTTTCTTTTTCAAGGGCCTTGAGTTTCAAATCCGAAGGTAATTTTTTAAAACGACGAACAAATTCTGGAGAATAATCAATATTCATAATGGATTACATCAAATCTTTAAGGGAACGCAATCTTTTACCTTTTCCTTGAGCAAATTCTTTTTCACTCTTTAAAACAGATTGATACAATTGTTCTTCTTCCCAAGCTCTTATCGCATCACGAATAAACTCACTTACAGATGAATAATTGTGTTCTCTAACCACAGATTCTACTTTAGAAAATAGTTTCGGTGGCATTGAAATATTTAATGTTGTTCTCATAAGTTTAAGTGTAGCAATTTGTGCTACAGGTTGTCAAATCAACTTTGTTTTTAAAAATTCAATCAATTTATCTACACTGATTCTCTCTTGCTTTCCTGTATCCCTATCACGCACTGTCACAGTATTATCCTTTTCTATCGTGTCAAAATCAATCGTAACACAAAAAGGTGTTCCGATCTCATCTTGTCTTCTATATCTCTTACCAATATTTCCATTGTCATCAAACATTACATTACCAAATTCTTTTTTTATATTCTTGTAGACTTCTCTAGCTTTTTCTATAAGTTGAGGTTTATTTTTCAGAAGTGGAAATACTGCAACTTTAATCGGAGCAACGAGCGGATTAAATTTTAAATAAATTCTTTTTTCTCCACCCAATTCATCTTCTGTATAGGAATCAGACAATACAGCTAGAATGGTTCTATCAACACCAAATGACGGCTCGATACAATGTGGAACAAATCTTTCTCTTGCTTGCCCTGAGCCTGTCGAAGGGTTTTCTTCAAAATAATTCAAATCAACTCCGCTTGATTTTTCATGTCTTCCCAAATCATAGGTTTTAATCCAACTTCCTTTGTAAAATCTAACATTTCTTTTCGAAAATGTTCAAAAGTCTTTTGCCAATCTGTTTTTGGATCAATCAAATATTCAATTTCCATCTGTTCGAATTCTCTTGTTCTAAATATAAAATCTCTCGGGGCAATTTCATTTCTAAAAGCCTTACCAATCTGTGCCATACCAAAAGGAAGTTTTGGATGAAATGAATCAATGATATTTTTATAATTTACAAACATTCCCTGAGCTGTCTCTGGGCGTAAATATGAAATAGATTCTTCTGTTTCAAGTGCACCAACATTTGTCTTAAAAAGCATATTAAATTGTCTTTCCTCCCCCATTTCTCCACCACAATCTGGACACCTGCCCGAATGATCGGAATCATCCGGTCGGGCGGGTTTCTTAGGATTTTCAAGCTGATCTGTCCTGAATCTTTTTTTACACTTTTTACATTCTGCGAGTGGGTCAGAAAAATTACCAACATGTCCTGTAGCTTTCCAAACATTTTGATTCATAAGAATCGCCGCATCAACACCATACATATCTTCCCTATCTGTGACAAATTTCTTCCACCAAATATTTTTGATATTATTTTTTAAAGCAACACCTAATGGGCCATAATCATATGTACCGGCAAGTCCGCCATATATTTCAGAACCTTGGTAAATAAAACCCCTCCTTTTACAAAGTGAAATTATATCTTCCATTTTTGCACTTCTATCATTTTTGTTTGCCATATTATTACTTTACTTTAAAATTAATAATTTTACCAGTATTTATCGGTGAGCGATGCCCGTACACCTTGTCTGCGAGGTGTCGTGCGTCCAATTCTCATCAACCTTGCTGTGAGAATTGGACGCAAGACCTGTCTTATTGGACAACCTTCCCTACATTTTCTACATATTCTGGATCAGACGTAATATTTGTTGTAACAGAAGACTTGGTCTCTCCAACCCTTGAACCAGTAAATGCATCCATCCCACTTATCGTTGATTCATTTATCAAATTTATATTTGAACCAATCTGAGATACACTCGGAATAACAGACACTTGGAAAGAAACCTCTCTTGAAGGAAGAGTAGTCCCTACTCCAGACTTTATTTCACCAATGTTCCACAAAATTTCGCCTCTGGATTGATCATAACTTATTTTTTCACTATCTGGGCTTGTAAATCCAGTCCATTTTACATTTGGAGGAAGCATCGCAGTAACTTGTGCATTGGTAACTTTATTAAATGAATTTGTTGCTGTCCAAATAATTGTATAAGTAGTTTCATTTTCAGCTTTTGGAGGGAAAGGACCACTGTTTTCGAAAGGGCCAAATGTTCTATAACCACGAGCCAACAATCTAAAATCAGAAGCAATTTTTATTGTCTTTGTATCAGAGTACAAAAGCTCTTGCGAATTAGACGGAGTATTTCCCGCTTTACTACCGAAAACACTTATGTCCATAGTTATTTCAGAGTTATTTAATGGGACTCCTGAGCTTAATGATTGTGCTAAAGTATTAAAATCAAAAGAGAACTCTCCTTCATCACCGGGATTCACAGTCGAAAATTCAGAAACTTTATTTTTATCAAATAAAATATAGTTTTCGGATGAATTATAAAAACCTTTCTCTGCAACTACTGATTTTTTATCGAGGGCCAAACCTTTAAATTGAATTTTAATACCCATATCATAAACTCTGTCAGTCATATTATTTTGCCAGACAACATTTGCTTTTAACTTACTACCAGCACTCACAGAAATAATTTTTCCAGAATCTTGATTTAAAGACAAAGTAAGACCAATAAATGGTTTCTTAACCAAAATATCAGATGTGTAAAGTGCAAGAGGAACACTAATTACTTTTTGATTATCAGAACTTGCAGTTCCGACAGTAAATTTAAATGTTCTTTGCTCTCCATCTTGTCCTTGTATGGTTCCTGAAATCCTAATCGCTCTTTGAGTCCCTGGGGCTAAATCTCCAAGATCAAATACACTGTTATCAGTAGAAAAGGATTTAGGATTCGAAGACGCCAAACTGAAACCGAAAGGATATTCAACTTTCATTATTAGCCCTTTAACGGTGCTAAGCGAATTTGAAGTTTGCATTAACTTATGTCGGATTATTTACAGAAATATTAACAGGAGTAGAACTTATAGAAATATTAAAATCTGTTGTTTTAGAAAAAATTGCATTTGACCCACTAACTCTATATTCAACACTTATTTTTATGCTCTGCTGTGAATTTTCTTCCCCAAAAAGTACTGACTTAATAATACGTTTTTCACTTTGACCAGAATTTATATCTCCCAAAACTTCGCTATATCTTTTTAAATCTATTAAAACATCTTCGGCTTTTTTTGTGCCGTCAGGATATTCAATACGCAAATCTACAACCTTCAAATTAATATTATTTTTATTTTTTACTTCAATATCAAGAGTGAGCTCATCACCACTAGAAATAGAAATAGGCCCACTAATTAAAATATCGATATTATCTCCTGAGACAGTATTTGAACCAGTAAAAAATCTATATAAAGCAAAACTAGTAGCAAGTGCAAAAAATATAAAAGCTCCGAGTAAAATCTTGCTATAAGGAATATTAAATCCACTTTTTACTTTATCGTCTTCAGAATTCCATCCTGAATTGGTATCATCTATATTTCCTTTTTCATGCAAAGAATGTCTTCTTTTGACAAAGATATTATCCGCATTCCTAGAATACAGAGATTCCTTTATATTATCTATTTTGCTTTTTTGCTCATCTGGATTAAACATAATGTAAGTAATATTATAACATAATCTTAAAATTAGAATATTGAATAATGAATAATGAATATAGAATAAGAATTAATACCTAAAGGGATTTCCTACCTAACAGCTATAAGCTAATAGCTATCACCTACTTCAAAGGTGCGTTTCTAATAGCATCAAATTTATTTCTCTCACTGCTTCTTTACTTTTATCAGCAAAATCCTTTAAGGTTCCAAAAGATAATTCGTTTTCACCTGCAAACACTGACAGAGGAAAAGTATTTTTAAAATATCCCAAATGATGAAGTATTCTCAAAACAGTAAGTATTTCTATATTTTTTAACTGGTCCTTATCAAGCTGATTTTTTAAAATAAAGTTATAAAAAATGTCTACACATTCAAAAAGTGATTCGTTCTTCTCTTCCCCATGAAGCATACGCAAAAGCAAAGAAAAAATATTTTTTGCAACAAAGAGTTTATCTCTATTTTTAATTAAACTTTCATTTTCTAACACTTCTGAACTTGTGATTCTCCAGATTTCTTTTCCTTTTACTACAGAAATATTCACAACAGAAAAATCCTGAAGATGACCTTTTAATTTAGATTTCAAAAGTCGCACACCCTGAGCACTCGCTTTTATAAAACCTAAATCTTTTGTAAGCAAAAAATAAAAGCGATTTGCTTCACCTGTGTGAACGCTTCTAATGATTATGGCTTTTGTGGTGTATATGTGGTGCATGATTGATTTTTAAGGAATGGTAATGACTATAAAAATCATCACCCCGTGAAATAAAAACTTTCTTAAGTTTTTCTCCGTCGTAGACGGATATTTCACTGGGGTTATATAAATAATACCACAGGTGATAATGTATTAGTAAAAGTTTTAACAGGTGGATAATACCATAAGAATCAGCGTGCGGAGTACCGCACGCCGAGTTAAAAATAATTAAATAAATTCAAGAAATGTTTACCCTGTTAAATACTGCCGTGCAGTAATTTCACCTAAATAAAATTATTTAACAGGGTAAACCCCGTAGTAAATCGAGACTTTGAGATTCTACTGTTGGGACTAGCGGGCACAACGGACATAGACGCTCGCGTTCGACTTAGTATAATTAACAACATTGCCATCAAACATAGCTACGATACAAGCGTAACCTGGATTTTGCGGACTGTTAGTACCAGACCAATAATAGCCACTCTGGAAATCGCCCCTGCCATTTTGATAAAAATATTTTGATAATTCCCACAAATATGGAAGACGCCAACCTGTTGTTCCATCTACTGTTCCTGCACAATAGGTAACACCTTGTTGCCAAGT
>JAPLZG010000092.1:0-2213 GCA_026395155.1 Candidatus Tayloriibacteriota bacterium
AAAAAATAGGCTTCCTAAAGAATGTGATAGTGAATTAATTTTAGAAAAAATAGTTCCTATCATTTCGGAAAGAATTAATGTTTGGTCTGATATAGATAAGATGGTTGTAGATGGTGATATTCAATATTTTTTTAATATTCCAGAATATCCGAAAGAAATGCTTGTGTGGAAAAAAGACCCGCTTAAGCTAGGCTCCAGCGAGGCAAGTGTAACAGAGCAAGCAAAAGAAAATTTGTCTTTAGTTAAAAATATTTTTGAAGATTTAAAAGATTCAGATTTTAATGTTGAAAAATTAAAAGAGATATTATTTAAACTGGCAGAAGAAAGAGGGAAGGGGAATGTCCTTTGGCCTCTTCGTGTTTCCCTATCAGGAAAAGAAAAGTCTCCTGATCCATTTGCTTTGTCTATTTTATTTGGTAAAGATGAATCAATCAAAAGAATAGAAAATGCTATAAAACTCTTATCAAAATGAAATGCAAAATTTTAATAACAAAAGCAAATACATTTTATTATTAGTTGTATCACTTTTATTATTAAATAATATATCTTATTCTGAGTCAATAGATGAAATAAAGAATAAAATAGACCAAACTACTAGTAGTAAAAGACAGTTAGAAGAAGAAATTGCTTTGTATGAAAAGCAACTTAAAGATATAGGCAAGGAAACAGATTCTCTCCAAAATGCTATTAAAATTCTTGATGCAACAGTAAAGAAAAATTCTTTAGATATAAAATTAACAGAGACAGATATAAAAGGGACAGAGCTTGAAATCGACAGGCTTGGTATTGAAATAAGTAAGAAAGGTCAAACAATAGAAGAAAATAGCAAAGTAATGGCTTTGATGATTAAAGAGACTAAAAAGATATTTCTGATTTTTGGAGCGAATCTGAAAGTGTTCTTTCTGTTCAGAATAAAATAAGAGAAAAAGTATCTGAAACAAAAAATGTTCGTGAAGAATTAAAGATTTCTAAGACAGATACTGAGGCAAAGAAGAAAAAATTGATTTCTTTGCGTTCAGAACTTGAGGATAAAAAGAAAGTTTTGGAAATAAGTAAGAAAGAAAAAGCTTCTCTTTTGGCTGAGACAAAAAACAAAGAGTCAAATTATAAAAAGGTTTTAGCAGATAAAGTTGCCCTAAAAGAGTCATTTGATAAAGAATTGGCACAGTTGGAATCTGAATTAAAATTTGCTATTGATCCAAAAAGTATTCCATCTGCAGGTAAAGGTATTCTAAATTGGCCATTGGATAATGTTTATATAACTCAAAAGTTTGGAAATACAGATTTTTCTAAAACTGCGTATACTAGCGGTTTTCATAGCGGAGTTGATTTTAGGGCCTCTGTCGGAAGCAAAGTAAAATCTTCTCTTACTGGGACAGTTAAGGGTATTGGAAATACTGATCTCGTTTGTTCTGGTGCATCTTTTGGTAAATGGGTTTTGATAGAACATAATAACGGACTTTCTACATTATATGCTCACTTGTCATTAATTAAAGTAAATCAAGGTGATAAAGTTTATACTGGTGATGTAATTGGATATTCTGGTAATACTGGATATTCAACTGGTCCACACTTGCATTTTGGTCTTTATGCGACAGATGGTATTGAGATAGCTAATTATAATTTTAAATCTTGTTCTGGTGCAAATGTTAAAATGCCACTTTTGACCAAACAGGGTGGTTATCTTGATCCTTTGCAGTATCTCTAATAATATTGTAAAATTATTGTATGTATAAAAAAGGATTAGTAAAAATGATAGTTGTAATAGTGATTGCTCTTATTATTTTGGGATATTTCGGTTTTAATATAAAAGATATAATTGAATCTGAGAAAGTACAGAATAATTTACATTATGTTTGGGATTTTACAGTTAAGATTTGGAATTTATATTTGGCAGCTCCAGTTGTGTTTGTGTGGAATAAATTTGTTGTGGGTGTATTATGGAAGTATATTCTTTTAGGCTTAGGTAGCATGTAAGATAGGCGAGAGTGCTAATAAGGCAATCAAAAGCCCCAAGAGGGGGCTTTTTTAATTTACCCAATAAAGCTTTGGCTGATGTCTGTCTACGACAGACCGTAAAATTTTTATTTTACATCAGTCAAAGATTTATAGGGTGAACGAATGAAATTATACTAATATACCTGCCCGAAATGCTACGCATAACGTTGCAGGCGGGCGAATTATACTAATGATACAAATGGATACGAAGAATA
>JAPLZG010000092.1:2239-12971 GCA_026395155.1 Candidatus Tayloriibacteriota bacterium
ATGGATCCCGTTCTCGACCTAATTTTCTTACGAGTAAAACGAGTTTAGAAAATGGAAGTGCCCTTGTGGTGCAACGGGATGACAATCTGAATCGTCAGTTTTTTTATCTGTTCAGGAAGTGGTTTAACTTAAAGAACGCCTTTCTCCTATAGGAGCATGCGGGGAAAGATATATTGTACGACATAGTATACTATTTTAATATCTCTATTCCCTATGATTTGGAATATCAAAAAAACTCCCTGGTTTGACCCAGAGAGTTTTTTTTGTTTGATTATTAATAAATTATTTTTCTATTGGACTGTCTTATTTTGCGAGCGCTACTTGTTCTACCGGTGCAGACTTCATGGCTGATTTCCAACAATTAGATGATGCTTTCCACGGTTGACCCCCTTCACGTTCATATAGATACTTTGCGTATGCCATATTACCTTCAGGTGTCTCAAGGTCAAAACCAAGCTTCTCGGCGCTGATACCGTGATAGTATTCATTGATCTGCATAAGTCCAAGGTCAGATTTGTTAACCTTACCTCTCAAGACATCTCCATTTTCGTCATATTGTCTGAAGCTAGATTCGCATCTGGCAATTTCAGCAAGTATTGGATCATTCTTAAAATAAGATTTAACTTTATCTTCTAATTCTTTGTTTGTTGGAATGCTTGTTGTCACCTTTTCTTCTATTCTGGTAGAAACAAATTTATTTGAGCTTGTAGATACATTATCTACATTCGCAATTGTTGGTCCTCCATAAATTGAAGTAAAGATGAAAAAAGATGTTGTTATTATTTCTATCATCCCGTTAGAGATAGGAAATGCTTATTTTGTAAAACAAACAGTTACCTACTCAATTTATATTATCAACGACTCATTTTTGAAATTTATAGCATTTCCGTTATTAATTCCGGAATCTACTATAAAATGAATTGATAATTTTTATTTATATTCCCGCTGTATCAGTAAAACTTTCTAATCTCTAACGGGATCATATAAAAATCAGAGATGTTCTCTGATTCCAATATATACTAGCATAATTGGTTTTAAAAGTCAAGGGTTTTGACACATTTTTATACCATAGTCAAACGTAAAATATGGCCTTGTTGAGCCATATTTTTGTTGATTTTTACTCTATCTTGTGTTGTAAAAAATAAGGTTTTTTATGTAGCACTCTCTAAGATCCAAGGAATTTCGAATTTTTCAAATTCTGGAAGCAATTTCTTATCAAAAAGCATTCTTGATATTGCTTCACAGGCAACTTTTGCTCCATTTAATGCATTGTGTGGGTGAGGTTCTACTGGTACTCCAACATATTGCATAATTTTATCTGAATTTAAATCTGTCCTGTTTTTATTTACAGGGGGATTAATTACCTGCTTAATCATATGCATATAGCATAAAGAATGTTGGTCAATTGTTCTATAAGCAAATGGCCAATTTAAATGTCCGCGAAAACAAGCGTTGTGTATGAAGTCTCTATCAAAAGAAATATTTTGTCCGGCAAAAGTGTGTTCACCGCAAGCGAGCGCCCAGTCTATAAACTTCTTTACGAGCTCAGGTTCGGTTTGTTTATTTTTATCGGTTGCCTCTTCCCTACTAAATCCGTTTACGATCAAAGCCTCATCCATAATATGAGCACCTTCCCAAATTTTACACTCACCATAAAATTGATTTTCAGGATTATCAAAATCAAGCGCACCAATAGAAAGTATCGAATGTTTAATTGGGTCTGTCCCAGAAGATTCTACATCAACGATTATCATCCTTGTATTTTAACATACATTTAATTATTGCGAATGTTTGATATCTTTAGATACACCATGGTGTATCTAAATATGAGTTTGTGCTCTCCTTTGGGAACAAAATAATACATTAAAAAAGCCCGACCGAAGTCGAGCTTTTGGGGCATTTTGTAATGGTGCCTCAAGAACCATGAAAGTTGTTAGTTACTTACAAACGCGTGGGAGGTTACCGCTCAAGCTTGGTGAGCTTGATGGCGGTTTCCACATCATTCCGGACGAGGTATTGACCCCGAGCATCTTTGAGTGCGATGTTGTACCCGGTGGCCACCAATACCTTCGGCAGACCAGCGGTGGTATCCACCGCTTCCCAGACCACCAACTGCTCGGAGGGACCAGGAGCCTCGCGACTGACGATGCCGATGATGTTGATCACCTGACCAACTTTGGGCACATCGCCCGAAAGCGAGCAGGAATTTTCACTGCCGAATTGGATTGTTGTCGCGCAACCGGTAACCATCGCCACCACGAGCACCGCCACCAGCATTCCAATGAACTTACTCATAGCTGTTCTCCTTTTTCTTCACTTGTGGCCGGTTTGACGGCTCTTGTTTAGAGCAAGTGAAACTCTTTACCTACGATACAATGATAGCATACTTGAGTTAAAAAGTCAAGGCATTAAAAAATATGGTCTATATTCTATTCCTCGCAAAAAAATGCGGATTCGGTCAACCGCCCCGTCATCAGAATGCCACCCCGCCTTGATTTTGAATAAGGCGGGGAAAGTTTGAACCTCTGGAGGAGGTGCGATAATAGCAATTAATTTAATATAGGAGTAAGATTAATAAGGAAAAAACAAAATGGAGGTGTTCAATGTACTTAATGTTAGTTGCCTATTGTTCTCTCTTCGTGCCGTTCGTGTTCTTTTACGATAAGATTGGTTACTTGTTTGGAATAGTTGGCAGGGCCAGCCTTTTAATAATACTTATTGTAGCTTTGGTGTGGCAGATCTATCACATTATTTTTAGACTCACGCATAAGTGGGTTGAGGACAAACACATCTTTCCAAAGGATTTGTAAGTATTGATTTTATGTCAAACACCCGGAACTTGTTCCGTGTGTTTTTTTAATAAAATAATGAGAGAGGTGTTTGGTATGCATATGATATTTATAATATTAAACCCCCTCAGCCATAGCTGAGGGGGTTGCGAGAGTAATGCTATTTCTTGTTAATGGAAATGGGTGTTAGATTACTCCCCAACCACCATTTTTACCACCCGTGTAAACATTAAACCATGGGGATTCGGATCTGTAAGAAAAACCAGCCTCTCTTAGTTTTCTTTTAATCTTCTCCCATTCGTTTCTCTTCACATCTCCTATTTGAATAGAAACACTAATAGAGACTCTGTGATTTGTGAATCGTCCACAATTGAGTATCCTTATGATTTGATCATGCTCCAGATTATTGATGCGTAAGCCGTCTCTCCCCTTATGTTTTCTTGTTGGAGAAAGACAAAAATCTACACGAAGTCTTATCAGACCCTTTTCGTAATATTCCCCAAGCTCTTTGAGAGTTAACATAACTCCACTCTTTTCATTTAGAAGACCTTTCTAATTATGATTATATACTCTACTTGAGTTTGGGGCAAACTGAATGACGAAAGGCTCACGATACCATTCTGCATCAAAAAAAAGATGGATCCCGTTCGCGACCTAGATTTTTTACGAGCTACTGCGAGTGTAGAAATCGGAAGTACTCTTGTGGTGCAACGGGATGACCCCAGTCAAATAAAAAATCAATTTGACGGGGCAGGCAGATAACTCACGATACAATTCTGCTAACCTAAGCGAATATATTTTCTTATTATTACTATATTCGATATTCGACATTCAATATTCATTTACTTCAGACCTGTGCAACCAGAAGCGGGAGTTAATCCAGCTGAGCGAGCATCTTCGATTGAAAGAAACCAAACTTTATTTTCTTCTTTTATTCGGGAAACTCCAGTGCACCATGGATAGTAATATTTTGTTCCAGATTTTGAAGCTAGGACAATTCCCTTCCCTTGTGTTTGTGTTTTTGCGGTTGATGGTGTATTTATATCATTTAAACTTTCTGCAACCGTTGCGGTTAAAAGTTCTTTTGTTTTTATAATAGAAATTGGTGTTTTTTTCTTTTCAAGTGCTGATAATTTACCAAGACCAAAAGATGCTGTGCCGATAAGGATTAATAAAAGGACAATAAATAAATCACCCTTTATTTTAAGGCCATTTTCTTTACTATAAATCTGGTCTTTTGTGTTGGCTAAAAAGGACTTGATTTTTGTTGTTAAATCGTTTATACTCATTGGGTTAAATATTGTGGTGATTATATTGTATCAAATACCCCAATAAATTAATAGAAACTAACAGCTATAAGCTAAAAACTATAAACTAATAATATGGCACATAAAAAGGCAGCAGGATCATCAAAAAATGGTAGAGATTCCAACCCAAGATACCTTGGTGTTAAAATTAATGATGGAGAAAAAACAACCATTGGTCAGATTATTCTTAGACAAAAGGGTAGAAATACTATTGCCGGAAAAAATGTTGGAGTAGGAAAAGATCATACACTTTTTGCTCTTAAGGATGGAGTAGTTGAGTTCGGGACAAAGAGGAAAAATAATTTTGATTCAACTATAACAAGAAGAAGTATAGTGAATGTAAAGACTATCTAATATATAATTGTAAAAGGCCTGCCACTTCGTGGCAGGCCTTTTATGTTGTTTGTTTGAGCCATTATTTAAAGTTATCCACAATATATATTGACATGTATCATCTTTTACTTATATTATGAATATATGCATAGAAAACATTCACAGCTTAATAGAAATTATATGTCTACCAATTGTGTCGGCTCTTTTGCCACACCTATTTGGGAAAATAATTTTTTATTTAGCCGTGATATTTTTAAAAGCCCGCGCTGGGCGTAGAAAATCTCCTCTTCTTTCTTAGAAGGATCTCGGCTGAATAAAAGCCGAGATCTTTTATTTAGTATTGATGTAATAGTTTATATCAATTAGTTCTTTGACATAATCTCAACTAAAGAGGTCCAAGATGAAAGCTAAAAGCATTGTGATTCTTTATTACATCATATCAGCACTTTATGCTGGTAGTATGGGATTCATCATGGGAGTTTATTCCAATTTCTTGAGATCAGCAGGTCTTGATGAATTTTGGTTGAACATGGTGAATGTTAGTTATTTTGTCGTAATTACTATTTGTGAGATTCCAACAGGAATTTTCGCAGATATTTTTGGCAGAAAAGGATCGTTTGTTATATCCTGCTTTTTGGAAGCCATATCATTTTTGATTTATGGTTTTTCAAGAAGTTTTGGTGGTTTTGTATTAGCTGAGACTATCGGTGCTGTTGGAAAAACTTTTGCCAGCGGTGCTTTTGATTCTTGGCTTGTAGATAGTATTAAACATACAGGAGAGGAACATGATTTACTTAAAATCTTTTCAAGGAGAGGATTGATCACAAAAGTAGTGCTAATTATTTCTGCAATATTGGGTGGTATAATTGGAGATTATGGTCTCAATTTACCATTCTTTGCGGGAAGTATTGTATTCTTCATTTGTGGAATTATTGCTGTTACATTTATGAAAGAAACATATTTTGAAAAGAGTAAACTTTCTTTTGTCGACAGTTTTAAAGAGATTAAAAACACTTGGAATAGAAGTATCATTTTTACAAAGAGTGATAGGAATTTCAGGTTTGTTTTGATCATAAGCTCAATCCAAATGTTTGCTGTGATGGCTCCGAATATGGAATGGCAAAAAGTCTTTTCAAATTTGGGGTTTAGTAATTCGGCAAATGGTATTATTGGTGGGCTTATCTGTGTTGCTATGATTGTGGGAATAATATTATCTAGAAAAGCACAAAATTGTGTTGTGGGAGAAAAGAGACTGATGGTATTTATACAGATTCTGATTGGAGCTTTCATTGCTCTGACGGTGTCTTTTGTAAATATCTATCCAGTATTACTTTTCTTCTTTCTTCACGAGATTGGAAGGGGTATGTTTGGCCCTTTGATGGAATCATATACTCAAAAAAGTATAACTTCATCGAGGGAAAGGGCAACTCTTTCTTCTTTCGTATCAATGACAGGACATTTTGGCGGAGCGATTGGACTTCTTGCGTCTGGATTAATAGCAAAATATGCAGGGATTCCGCTTGCATGGATTGTGTCCGGACTAATTTTGATTATTGTCACATTGTATATTGGCAGTAATCACAATAAAGATAAAGGTTGAGATAGATATTTTAAGAGGGGTTTTGCTTCCTGCCCGCAATGCTACGTATAGCGTTGCGGGCGGGTGCAAAACCCCTCTTTTCTTATAAACATTTAAAACAATTAAAACACCTATAACATTTACAACTTCCTTATTTAGTTCCCTTCACTTCAACCAACAAATCAATAGTCTTGTCCCCCACTTTAATTTTAATTTTATATTCCCCTACTCCTTTGATTGCTTTATCAATTAAAATAGAATTTTCAGCAATTTCTAAACCTGTAACTTTTTGAAATTCTTCTGCTATTTTCTCTTCATGAATTCCAGCGAAAAGATGTCCTAATTCGTTTACTTTTCCTTCGATTACAAGTTTACCAGAAGGAAGCTTTTCTGTTACTTTTAATACTGCTTCAGATAAATTTTTTGAAATAGACAAATCACCTAATTTTTTAGATTCAATTATTTTCAAATTACTTGCTGTTGCTGGAATAGCAAATTTGCCCGGTATTAGAGAATTTAAAGCAAAACCGTCTGCAACATCTTTGACTTCATATTTTCTTCCAACTTTTTTTGTGTCTTTAATGAGAATAATTTTCATGTTTACAAATGATTAATACTAATATACTAATTATTCGAATAATACGAATTGTAATTAACGAATATCATACGAATAATATCCCAGATCACAGAAATTAAATAGACTTGACAAAATAAAAATAAAGTTGCTTTCATAAACTGGATTTCCGTTCTTCAATGGGAATGACCACGTAAAATAAAACAAGAATTTTATCACGTGGTAGGCAGAAAAGATGGATTTTTACGTCGTTAAGATTATTCGGTTGACGGAAAACTAAAAGCTAACAGCTAACAGCTAAAACCTATTTCAATAATTCGAGCGCCTTCTCCATCTGTGGATCTTTTTCTGCTTTAAGATCTGCTTCTGTTATTTTAACTTCATAATCTGGAGTAAGGCCATCATCTGAAATTGATCTGCCTGTTGGTGTGAGCCACTTTGCAATTGTTACCTTAAGTGATGTTTCTGGTGTAATTTGAATAAGTTCTTGTACCGAACCTTTTCCAAATGTTTTTGTTCCAACAATCTTTGCAACATTGTGTTCTTGGAGTGCACCAGCAAGAATTTCAGAAGCAGAAGCAGAACCTTCATTGACTAAAATAATCATTTTTAAACCACCATCACTACTAAATGCATAATATCCCTTACTTCTGTATATTTGTTCATCTTGTTTTGTACCAAAATCTTCTTGAACTACAACTTTTCCTAATGGTAAGAACCAACTTGCCATATCGACTGCTGCATCAAGATATCCACCAGGATTTCCTCTTAAATCTAGAATGAGTTTATATTTTCCAGATTCAGCGAATTCGCGAAGAGCATTTTTAAATTTTTCAGGTGAAGTCGCGTAGAAATTATAAAGTTTAATGACAAAAACATCTCCTTTTATTTCAGTATCAGTTGTTGGTACATTTATAATTCCCCTTTTTATTTTTAATTCAATTGGAGTATTTTTTTCTCCTCTAACAAATGTTATTGCGACTGTCGTTCCAGCTTTTCCTCGGATTAATTTAACTGCACTATCAACTGGCATACCAATTGCACTTTTGTCATCAATCTTAATAATTTTATCACCAGATTTTACACCAGCATTATATGCAGGAGTGTCTTTAAGTGGAGATACAACAACAAGATTACCATCTTTAATAGCAAGCTCCATTCCAACTCCCTCAAAATTTCCACTTATATCATTAGCAAAAGCAGTACTATCTTCGGGTGGCATAAAAACTGTATAAGCATCGCCATAAGAAGCAGTGAGTCCTTGTATTGCGCCCCAGAGCTTATCTTGATCTGTTGTCTGTTTTGCATCTTTATGAGTAATAACAAATTTTTCATCAAGTCTTTTCCAAACAGACCAGAAAGGTGCCATATCAATATTTGAAAGTGTTGATGTTGAATTTAATACAATTGGGTCATTAGAAATTGAATTTTTGGTGTTTTGTTTACCGAAATACATCCCGGAAATAAAAGCAACTAACACGAGAATGGCGGTTAATAAAACTATTTTATATTTGTTATTATTTTCCATAATTTAGTCTTATTCTCTCAAAATAATATCATTTGGTCAATCAGTAAAAAAGAGAATATCATTTTTTAGTCTTTTAAATACTGGATCCCCGCCTACGCGGGGATGACAATCAGAATTGTCACTTTATAAACTATATAACTTTTATTTCACTTGTTATCAAATAATTAAAACGGTATAATTAACCCGTTAAAGTTTTTGTTGACGTTATTGAAAATATATTAATTTATATTAAGTTTATTAGTTGGAATTGAGTTTCTTAATAAGATATTTAATTTCTTAAGGCAATAACATTTTCATCAATAAAAATTTTTTCGGGTAAATGATCAAAAAATATACACATAAAACAATAACTTGGATTGATGTTGAAAGTCCAACTATTGATGAAATACGTTCACTTATGGAAGAATATTCTATAAATCCAAGTGTTGCAAAAGAATTACAGCTTCCTTCTTATAAAGAAAAGATTGTATTACACAAAGAATATCTTTACATGGTGATGCACTTCCCTGCTCTCAGACATTCAAACTCTGAAGGTAATGATCAAGAAGTTGATTTTATTGTTGGGAAAAATTTTATTATTACAACAAGATATGAATCTATTGATGCACTTGAAAAATTTGCGAAACTTTTTGAAGTTAATTCAATTTTGGATAAAGGAATTATGGAAGATCATGCCGGATATGTTCTCTATTATATTATTAAAGAACTTTACAAGTCCGTTTCCGATGAACTTTATGGTATTAATGATAGAATGAAAAAAATAGAAAAAGAGATATTTGATGGAAAAGAAAAAGCAATGGTTTGGGAAATTTCAAGGACAAACAGGGATATGATAAATCTCGACCATGCTCTCAGAAGCCATAAGGGTGTTTTAGATTCTCTTGAGGAGGTTTCTTCGCAAATTTTTGATGAAGCTTTTCAGTCAAATTGTACAAAGATATCAAATGATTATTATAAAGTTGAAGATATGTTGAGTAATAGTATAGATTTTTTGAAGGAGCTTAGAGATACAAATGATTCTTTACTTTCTGCAAAACAAAATGAGACGATGAAAATTCTTACTGTTATTACATTTTTAGCTTTACCTTTCACAATTATTACTGGATTCTTTCAGATGAATACTTCATCTACACCTTTAGTCGGACAAGTTCATGATTGGCAAATAATTGTCAGTATGGAAATTATTGCAGTTATACTTTTTGTAATATTTGCTAAGGTGAAGAAGTGGCTGTAAAAGTCGCTCGAATATTCAATTTTGAGACCCGCATAATTTTTTGCTAAAAATTTGCTCAAGACTCAGGCCGTCGCCTTCCGTAGCTCTCAAAATTAAATATTCTCGCTTAGGTGGCAGAATCGTATCGAGAAATATCTGTCATTGCGAGTGATGTAATCATCCGTGGCAATCCATCTTAATTCAAAAATAAAAAAAACATGATATTCGATTTACTTTTCAAAAAACGATCTACTCTCCCACTATATCTTTTTAATACCCTTTCTAGAGAAAAGGAGGTTTTTAAACCTATCAAAAAAGGAAAGGTTTTGTTTTATCAATGCGGACCTACTGTTTACTGGACTCAACATATAGGAAATATGCGTGCCATGGTTATGGCGGATTTGATTAATAGGACTTTTAAATATTTTAATTATAATGTGAAGTTTGCCAGAAATTATACTGATGTTGGCCATCTTACCTCTGATCAAGATTCTGGTGAGGATAAAATGGAAAAAGCATCAACAAGAGAGGGTTTAAAACCAGAGGGAAATAATTAAAATGGTTCAGATATTATTAGATAAAGATTTTGCTTACTCAACAGATTTGGCAATTTATTTTGATATTTCAAAGGTAAAAGATTACACTAAATTGTCAAGACAAAACCTTGAAGAAAATATCTCAGGTGCTGGTTCAGCAGGAGCTGAAGATCCAAATAAAAAACATCCTGCCGATTTTTCAGTTTGGTTTTTTAAAGCCGGTTCTCATAAAAATGCTTTGCAATTTTGGGAATCTCCATTTTCTTCCCCGCTTGTAAAAAATGGCGAAGGTTTTCCTGGTTGGCACATAGAATGTTCTGCAATGACACGAAAACTTTTAGGAAAAACTATTGATATTCATATGGGCGGAATTGAACATATTCCCGTTCATCACACAAATGAAATTGCACAAAGTGAAGCTGTAAATGGTGTTCCGCTTGCAAATTATTGGCTTCATAATGAATGGCTCGTGACAAATAATAGCAAAATGGCTAAGTCTGAAGGAACAAGTTTAAGTCTGACTGATATAAAAGAAAAAGGTTTTGATCCTTTAGCATTAAGATTTTTATTTTTACAGGCACATTATCGTTCTCGTCAAAATTTTACTTGGGGTGCACTTGAGGCAGCTCAAAAAGGATATAATAACCTATTGAATAGTATTTCTTCTTTGGGTAGTAAAATTGGAACAGTTGATCAAAAGTATAAAGAAAAATTTTTAGAAAGAATGCAAAAGGAATATAAAATTTTCTGGAATGCCTCGCGTTTAGAAAAAGCGAAGAATATTGGTCTGTCTGAAATTGAAGTATCCATCATGGCGTCCTTAGTGCAAGCCGAACAACAAAAACATCCTTCAGAACGTCCAAGGATAGCAGG
>JAPLZG010000020.1 GCA_026395155.1 Candidatus Tayloriibacteriota bacterium
GCTTGTTCGGTAATCATATACTGATACCTTACAGCACGATCGTAGACTGTGACAAATCCTTTGATACCTCTATATATGCTTTGTATTCTCATATTGTGCCCATTTGATTAATGAGTGCAATATGTATGTGAACTTAGTCATATATCCAAAAAGCTTTTACAAAAACATCCCCATAGTTTATATCTTTATCTAATTAAACCCTTAATTTTTAACTTTAAATTTTGTAAATCAAAAGAATTATCTTGTAAATAACTCACTGTGCCAAAAATTATTATTTCCTGATTAAAGAGATTTTTATATTTTAATTCAAAAACACAACCATCTAAATTTTCTATAATATTTTTAATTTCTATACTTGATTTTGGTATTAGCAAATCATCAGATTTATAAATTTCTTTTGTAAGTTTTCCTCTCTTAAAAATAATAGAGAGATCTTTTGCTACACCACTGCTATGTTCATTAAGAATATACACATTTGTATTATCTCCAATTTTACTAATAAGAGGTAAGATGATTGGAGTCTGTGTTAACTGATAATTTCTTTTAATATGAGAATACGACAAGAAAGCAACTGTCACTGATACAACTGATATTATTAAAGACAATATTGATATATCCATATTTTTATATTTTTTTAATAAGGAGAAACAGAAACACAAGTATCATCTGTTGTTAAATAATGAAACTGACCACATGTTTCTTCCGCTGGTTTTTGATATATGTAAACTGTTTGACAATAAGAATCACTAATAATAGTTTTCATACATTCCCCTCCCATTGATTTACCGGATATTGTCTTAGTATCATTACAAATGAAAGTTCCATTTTGTTTAGAATATTCATCTTTATTTAAATTAATTTTTTGTCTACAATCATCATATTTAACTTCTCCAGTAACTTCCTTAACATGAAAATTAAACAGAGATCCAACATTGCTTATTAAAAACAATATAAATACAAAACCGACAATAAATAGTCCAAAATTAATAACTTCTTTTTTTTTATTATTCACCAATATAGTATATCAAAAATTTGCTAAAAAATAAAATATGGTATATTAGTATCAATAATATAGGAATTATTCGTATCCATTCGTATCATTAGTAAAATTCGTATATTGGTATATATTAAATAAAATATGAAACTTTTAATTGTAGAATCGCCTTCAAAAGCGAAGACGATAGAAAAATATTTGGAAGGAGCTTACACCGTAAGAGCGAGTGTCGGGCATATTCGCGATTTACCAAAAAGTAATAAAGACGCCATCGATGTCGCCGGTGGTTTTATTCCACATTATGAAATTAGCCCAGGGAAAGAAAAAGTTGTTTCTGAATTGAAAAGTCTATCAAAAAAAGCGGACGAGATATTACTTGCAACCGACCCTGACCGAGAAGGAGAAGCTATCGCTTGGCATATTGCTCAAGCTTGCGAGCTTGATAGTCCAAAGTCTAAAGTTCAAAGTCAAAAAGTTAAACGTGTACGATTTTACGAAATAACTAAAGACGCGATTAAGGAGGCTATAGCTCATCCGACCGAGATTGATCAAAATTTGAGGATTGCTCAAGAAGCAAGACGCGTACTCGATAGACTTGTTGGTTATGACCTTTCCGGACTTATTTGGAAAAAAGTTCGTTACGGACTTTCTGCTGGTCGCGTTCAATCCCCCGCTCTTCGTATAATAATGGAAAGAGAAAGAGAAATTCGTGCATTCAAACCAGAACAATTCTGGGTTATTGAAGCTGATACAGAGACCCTTCGACAGGCTCAGGGCGAGCAAACAAGAATAACTTTTGGATGTGATAAAGAACCTCGCGATATTAAAGAAGTTGAAAAAATTCTCGAAACAGCAAAAAAAGAAACTTGGTCAATAAAAAGTGTTGTTGAAACTGAAGCAAAAAGATCACCTAAAGCCCCTTTTACAACATCGACTCTTCAACAAACAGCAAGCACAAGACTGGGCTACGCTCCATCAAATACAATGCGTATTGCTCAAAAACTTTACGAGGCTGGGCTTATTACTTATATGAGAACAGACAGTACAAATCTAAGTGCAACAGCATTAGACCAAATTGGAATTCTTGTAAATAAAAAATACGGAGCAAATTATGCAAAAAGAAATGTCTATGTGACAAAAAGTAAAAACGCTCAAGAAGCTCATGAAGCTGTCCGTCCTACTGATGTAAATAAAGAGATGACTGATGCCAAGATCTTGAGAACAAAAATTACTGCAATGGTTGGAAATGGAACGGATATACCAAATTTTTCTATAAATGGCTCGAGAATGCTTTTCGACGGATGGTTAAAAGCTGATCCTGAAGCAAGAGGTGAAGATGTGGAATTACCGAAAGTAAGAGAAAATGATGTTTTAAATTTATTAGATATTAGAAGTCAGGAAAAATTTACTGAGCCCCTTGGAAGATATACAGAAGCCGGTCTTATCAAAGAACTCGAAAAAAGAGGTATTGGCAGACCTTCTACTTACGCTTCTATTATGAAGACTTTGGAAGAAAGAAAATATATTGAGAAACAAAATAAAACACTTTTCCCTACCGATACTGGAGAAGTTGTTAGTGATTTTCTTGAAGCAAATTTTGCAAAATATATTAGTGATACTTTTACTGCTGAAATGGAAGATGAACTTGATGAAATTGCAGAAGGAAAAAGAGAATACGTAAAAACATTAAAAGATTTCTATGGTCCTTTTTCAAAAGATGTTAAAGAAAAAGGTGGTATAGAAAAAGTTACAAATCTTGGAGAAGCTGATTTGTAAAGTTGGAAAGCTTGTAGAAAGAGATGGAAAATTTGGAAGATTTATTGCTTGTGCAAACTACCCAAAATGTAAATATATTAAAAAAGGTGAAGGTGCTCCACAAAATACAACTGGAGTAAAGTGTCCAAAATGTAATGTGGGAGAAATGTCAGAAAGAAGAGGAAGGTTTGGAACTTTCTTTAGCTGTACAAATTATCCAAAATGTAAAAATATTATAAAAACAAAACCAACAGGTAATCTTTGTTCTACTTGTGGCGCGCTGATGATGATTGGCACCAAAACTATCCCTGAAAGGTGCTCAGATAAAAATTGTCCAAATAATCGTCCAGATAAAATACAAAAGTAATTTTGGAAGCATAAAACTTCTTTTTATGCGCAAAAAGTTTTGGTGAGACGGAGTGATGTTTGCATAGCAATGCAAACCGCGAGTCAGGGTCGTGAAAATTTATTTGTGGCGACAAATAAATTATTCCTGTCCTAAGACGATTCCAGAAAGGTGCTCAGACAAAAATTGTCCAAATAACAGACCGGATAAAGTAAACACTACTAAATAGTGTTTACCAATAATCCCCGCCTTAATTAAGGTTGAAATTTGGGATGGGTTGAAGTTGGGATGGAACCCAACTTCAAAGACGGAGCGCGACGGCGCGA
>JAPLZG010000082.1 GCA_026395155.1 Candidatus Tayloriibacteriota bacterium
AGACTGATTGAAGCAGTCCTTTCTGGTGGAATGAGTTCAAGACTTTTCCAAAAAATGAGAGATGAAATGGGTATTTGTTATTATGTTCAGGCAGAAAATGATGCATCCACCGATCACGGGGTTTTTTCTGTTTCTGCCGGTGTAGATAGCAAAAGAGTAAAAGAAGGTATAACAGCGATACTTTATGAATTTAAGAGGATGAAAACTGGACTAGTTTTAAAAGAGGAACTTGATAAAGCAAAACAATACTTGATTGGAAATCTCTATTTAGGGCTTGAATCTTCAAATTCAATGGCTGGATTTTATGGATATCAGGAAGTTTTAAGAAAAGAAATTAAAAAACCAGAAGATGTCGTAAAAGAAATAAAAGCCGTTACTGCAGAAGAAATTAAGTTTGTAGCGGAAAGAATCTTTAAAAATGAAGGTTTGAACCTTTCAATAGTAGGGAAGTTTAAGGATAAGAAGGAGTTTTTGGAGATATTGAAGATATAAAGGCTCGCTCATACTATTTTCTTCACTAAAGCGTTTCGTAAATTTGAAAATTATATTCATCTTTTTATACGAAAAATCAAAAACTCCTCACGAAGTTCGTCAAACAGTTTGGTTTTTCTAAAAGATTCATTAATTTTCTAAATTTACTACACTAACCCGTTCAGAAAATATATTCGCTCGCTTGTGTACAAAAGAGAAAATTCGCCTCCGTAAGGCTTTTAAAACGCTCGGCTTCGCTCGCTAGTGTACAAGAGAGCAGATAGTCCGTCGCGCTGCTAAATGATTTTAAAAAGAGAAAACTCGCTCGCTATTGAGCAGAATTGTATCGAGAGTTTATCTTTTTTCTGCCTGCCCCGTCAAATTGATTTTTTATCGGAGAGCGATGTCTGAATACTTCTCTGTATGAGGGCACGCGCTGTGTTCTGAATAGTCGGCGGACTATTCCTATTCCGAAAAGACAGCCATGGTGTTGTGTGTTTAATCCTTATTGAATACACAACCTGTCTTATTTGACTGGGGTCATTGCGAGGAATTTTTATGACGCCCGCCTGCAACGCTATACGCCAGCCCGCATCGCTACGCGAGCAAGTCGTTTACGAAGCGTTGCTGGCGGGTAGCATTGCGGGCAGGTGGCAATCCATCTTTTCTGCCTGCCCCGCCAAAAACCCTCTTTTTTGTTATTTGATACTCCCAAATTCTGAATCTTGAACCCTAAATCAGGAGTCATTTTTTTATTTGCATTTTGATTTTTAGTGTGCTAATCTTACGCACATGAGTAAAAAGTCAACAGTTGCAAAAAATAATGAGGAAAAAATATATGAAATTGGTTTTCATCTTATTTCTTCTATTGCTGAGGAGAATGTCCCAGCCGAAACTGCTAAAATTAAGGCTGTTTTAGATAATGAAAAGGCGATTATTATTTCAGAAGAAGCCCCAAAGTTAAGGCCTCTTGCTTATTCTATTAAGAAAGCTTTTGGTGGAGCATATAAAATCTTTGATAAAGCATATTTTGGATTTATTAAATTTGAACTTCCAGAAGGTGGAGATATAGCTAAAATTGATTTAAGTTTAAAAAATAATGAATCAGTTTTGAGATATATAGTTATAAAGACAGAGAGAGAAAATACCATGTACTCTCCTAAGATTTCAGTATATTCAGATAAAGAAGCTAAAGCTAGATTCCCTGGTTCAAAAGTTGAAAAAGAAAAGATAACAAAGACTGAGAAGGTAGAAAAAGTTGAAAAGACTGCTACTATTGAAGAAATTGATAAATCTATTGATGAATTGGTTGATGATAGTAAGATTTAATAAATATATTATATATGTATCTAAACAAAGCATTTTTATACGGTAATCTCACAAAAGATCCAGAATTAAAATCTCTTCCATCAGGAATAAAGGTAGTTTCTTTCGGTCTAGCAACAAATAGAACTTGGAAAGATAAAGATGGCGTTAAAAAGGATGATACAACATTTCATAATATAGTAGCTTTCGGAAAACCAGCAGAGCTTATCGCACAATATTTAAAGAAAGGTAGAGGAGTATTTATAGAAGGCAGAATCGCGAATAGATCTTGGGATGATAAAGATGGAGTAAAGAAATATAGATCAGAAGTTATCGTTGAAAATTTCCAGTTTGGTCCTAATGCACCTGGTCAAGGAGGGGAAACATTTAATAAGCCAGCACAAGCAGAAAGTCCAGCACCAAAGAGCAAGGTTGAAAATATGGACACAATAGAATATCCAACAGAAGAGATTAATCCAGAGGATATACCTTTCTAGAAGTTGAACATACCAATATACGAATTATACTAATTTACCCAATAAAGTTTTTCCAAAAAATAACATAGTAATTTATTAAAACACAGCTGGTTTAATTGAGTAAATATTTAAAAGCAACATTATTAAGAATTAAAACTTTATAGGGTGAACGAATGGCTACGAATAAGAAAAAGTTGGAGAATTAAAAACTAAAACCTAGAAACTAAAAACTAAATTATATGAAACAATGCTTTTTTTCACAAAATAATATTAAATATGTAGACTACAAGGATGTAGAGCTTCTTAAGAAGTTCCTAAATCCTCATGCAAGAGTTCAAGGAAAGAAGAAAACAAATGTTAAAGCTAGAAGTCAAAGACAGCTTGCTCAGGCTATTAAGAGAGCAAGATTCATGGCTCTTCTTCCATTCGTAGCAAGATAATCGGATAAGCTATCAGCTACTAGCTGATAGCTTTTAGTTTGTATATTAATTATTAATTTGTTGGTTGTTTTTTCTAACAGCTAGCACCTAACAGCTAAAAACTAATTATGTCTATACTAGAATACAGCGAAGTTGTAGAAAGAAAAATAATTCTTTATGAGGGTCAGCCTTATGAAGTTTTGAGTTCTCATGTTTTTAGAAAACAAATGAGAAAGCCTGTTAATGCTACTAAGCTTAGAAATATAATTACCGGTAAAATTACTGAAGTATCTTTTCATCAAGCAGAAAAAATACAAGAAGCTGAAATAGAATATAAAGATGCAAAATTCCTTTATCAAAATAAAGGGGAATTTTGGTTTTGTGATCCAAAGAATCCTGCAG
Organism: Candidatus Tayloriibacteriota bacterium; assembly: GCA_026395155.1. Classification (GTDB taxonomy): domain Bacteria; phylum Patescibacteriota; class Minisyncoccia; order Phycocordibacterales; family GWA1-40-21; genus Bog-1340. The sequence continues at coordinate 3,074 of JAPLZG010000082.1, forward strand.
ATAGATTTAAGCTCGAAGAAGATTTAATAGGGACACCAGCTAAGTTTATGAAAGTAAATTCTATAGTTGAGACTATGCTTTTTGACGAAAAAGTTATTGGAGTTAAGCTTCCTATCAAAGTTGAATTGAAGGTCACTGAAGCTCCTCCAGCTGTAAAAGGGGATACTGCGACAGGCGGATCAAAACAGATTACTCTTGAGACGGGTTATATCATAAATGCTCCACTTTTTATTGTTGAGGGTGAAATGATCGTTGTGAATACTACTACTGGGGATTATGTGGAAAGGGCAAAGAAGTAAAATAGTCTAAAGTCAAAAGCTTAAAGTCTAAAGTACAGAAAACACAAAGAGCGATTTTGCTTTGCAAAATCGCTCTTTGTGCTTTGTAAATGAATTTTAGTCGGGCAAGCATCTATAACGCTTAGAACAATTACAACTCTTTCAGCTTTTCCCTTATCACCTTCAATATCTCCGCAGAAACTTTAGGGTTTTCTTTTAGGAATTGTCGTGCAGAGTCATACCCTCGGCCGATTTTTTCGCCATTATATTCATAAGATGAACCAGACTTTTTAATTATTCCCATTTTTTCTCCAAGGGCAAGCATTTCACCTTCTTTGGAAATACCTTCGTTATACATCAAATCAAACTCAGTTTGTTTAAATGGTGCAGCAACCTTATTTTTTACAACTTTAACTCTGCAACGTCCTCCCATTATTTCTTCACCTTTTTTGATTTGTGCGATTCTTCTAATATCAAGTCTGACAGATGTATAAAATTTTAATGCTTTTCCACCAGGGGTAGTTTCTGGATTACCAAACATAACACCAATTTGCATTCTTATCTGGTTAATAAAAATAACAATAGTTTTTGATTTTGCAACAATTGCAGTAAGTTTTCTTAATGCTTGTGACATTAATCTAGCTTGTTTACCGACGTGATATGCTCCCATATCGCCTTCAATTTCATCTTTAGGAGTAAGAGCAGCAACAGAATCGATAACAATAACATCCATCTTTCCAGAACGAACTAGGGAGTCGACGATTTCAAGACCTTGTTCACCTGTGTCTGGTTGAGAGATTAGAAGCTGGTCAATTTTTACACCGAGCTTCTTTGCATATTCTGGGTCCATTGCATGTTCTGCATCAATATAGGCACAAATTCCGCCTGTTTTTTGGGCTTCAGCCACAACATGAAGTGCCAAAGTTGTTTTTCCTGAAGATTCAGGCCCGAAAATCTCAATTATTCTTCCACGAGGAAGTCCTCCAACACCAAGTGCGGCATCAAGACCGATAGATCCTGTATGAATGACATTTACATTTACTTTCGGCTTTTCCCCGAGCATCATTATTGATTCATCACCAAATTTAGTTTTGATAGCTTTTAGTGCATCTTCAATTTTATTCATACTAGCCTTATCTGGCTTACTTGAAGTTGATTCATCTTCATTATTTTCTGAATCTCCAGTTTCTAGTTTTTCTGTTTCTGTTTCAACATCTGCTTCAACTTTTTTCTCCCCGCCTGCAACGTTATTCGTAGCATTTCGGGCAGGCTTTGTTTTTTTCGCTATCATTTTGTTTACTTGTTATAACTTATAAATTACTATTAAATGACTATCTTCCAATTTTTATACACATACCATTATAAAATTTAATTTTTTAATACATTAATTATACCATAATACTTTTGATAATAGCGAGTGGTGGTCAAGTATTTAAAGATTAAAACCGGAAACGACCTCCAAATTACCAGAGAGGTCCTTCCCGGTTTTGGAGATGGATCCCGTTCTCGACCTGATTTTCTTGAGCGAAGCAATTAGAAAATGGAAGTGTCCTTGTGGTGCAACGGAATGACCCCGTAAAATAAGACAGGTTGTGTATTTAATAAGAATTAAACACACAACACCATGGCTGTCTTTTCGGAATAGGAAATTAAACACACAACACCATGGCTGTCTTTTCGGAATAGGAATAGTCCGCCGACTATTCAGAACACAGCGCGTGTCCTCACCCTCGCAGACGAGGCATTCGGACATCGCTCTCCGATAAAAAAACAATTTGACGGGGCAGGCAGAAAAAAGATAAGCTCACGATACAATTCTGTTCACTAGCGAGCGAGATTTCACCTTTTGGGAAACTTGCGAGGCTGGCTGAGCCGAGCACGAGGAATTTTTTAGCAAAAAAATATCCGTGTTCCCAAAAGGTGAAATCGAGCGAGCCTTTACTTGTAAATCAACTCTATCTTTTCTTCCGTGCTTCTTCCAAATTTGTCGCTCGCTTTAAGAATAAATATATTATAGCCGTAAGATAAGAGCATCTCTTCTTTAAAATTTCCTTCTTCATCAGTAAAGATCTTTCTATCATTTAAACTCAATTCCTTGATATTTTTTGTTATTCCTGAAATTTCTGTAGTAGAACTTGATATCAGTGAGCCATCCATGGGGGGTAGCACTATTATTTTCGGTCCAAACAAGACTTTTTGCACTTCATATGTTGCATATCCGATTGTTGATAATACAAAAATACCTATAACTATCCAGAATATGTATTTTTTTGTCTTGTTACGTTCGGACATTTACCCGTTAAAGTTTTTGCCAATAAAAATTGTTTGTTTTGACTTTTATATTTGGTGATATTATACTTTTTGAAGCTAAATCTTATACTATATTTAATAAATTAATTTTTAACAAACGTTGGCAAAAATTTTTTCGGGCTAGCCAATATACTCCCCATCTTTTCTCTGCAATTCTTCCGGTAACTCAACTTTTTCCTCTTCTGCACCTTCTGTATTATCTTCTCCTCCATTTCCTATTACTTCTCTAGCTTTTGCACCATCTCCAGGACCAACAACTCCTCTTTTTTCGAGTAAATCTATCAGTCTTGCAGCTCTCGCATATCCTACACGCAATTTTCTTTGTATATAAGACGTTGAAGCTTTACCTGCTTGCAATACTTCTTCTTTAGCTTGTTCATATAAATCATCATCCTCTCCATCATCACTAAACATTCCATCAAGAACATCACTATTCCCTCCATCATTTGCAACATCAGCAAGATTAATTTCTCCACCTATAAGTTCATCTCTATATGAATCAACAAGATATTTAACAACTCCTTTGACTTCTTTTTCAGATACGAATGCAGACTGAATTCTAACTGGTTTTGACATTTCTCCACCAAGATAAAGCATATCTCCCGCACCAAGAAGTTTTTCAGCTCCTGATGTATCCAAAATAGTTCTCGAATCTATCTGTGACACAACCTGTAATGCAATTCTCGCTGGTATGTTTGCTTTAATAAGTCCTGTAATGACATTAACAGAAGGTCTTTGTGTTGAGAGTACTAAATGAATACCAACAGCTCGGCTCATTTGGGCAAGGCGAACAATTCCAGCCTCGAGCTCTCTTGGATAAGTCATCATAATATCTGCAAGTTCATCAACAACAATCACAATATAAGGCATAAGTTCTGGTGCAATATGTTTCTCTGGATCATAATCACCATCTTTTTTCAATTCTTCAATTTTCTTCAATTCTGGTGCAAGGATATTTTTATGATATGAATCTATGTCTTTTGAAGCGTGAGATTCTAAAATATTATATCTTCTATCCATTTCTTTAGTTGCCCATTTAAGTGCAAGAATTGTTTTCTTTGCATCAGTAATAACAGGTGTGAGTAAATGCGGAATTTTATTATAAAGGGTAAGTTCAACACGTTTTGGATCGATCATTATAAATCTCATATTTTCAGGAGAATTTCTGTATAGGAGGGAAGTAATAATTGTATGGATTGTGACAGATTTTCCTGAACCGGTAGCACCAGCAACAAGAACGTGAGGCATTTTTGCTAAGTTTGCATAGTGAAGTTTACCAGAAATACCTTTTCCTAGTGTTACAAGAAGGGGTTTGTCAGACTTTTGGAATTCTTCAGAACCTATTAGAGAAGCAAGACCTACAATAGATTTTACAGAATTTGGTATTTCAATACCAACGAGTGATTTGCCAGGGATTGGGGCTTCTATTCTTATTGGATGTGCTGCAAGCGCAAGTGACAGGTCATTTTGGAGTCCAACAATTCTTGCTAGCTTAACGCCTTCAGCAGGCTTTAGTGCATATCTTGTAACAGATGGACCGATAGATACTTCATCCATTTCGACATCAATGCCGAAATTCTGAAGAGTTCTTTTAATTACATTTGCATTTACTTTAATGTCTCCAGCAACAACTTTTCCTCTATCTTCTTCAAGTAATGAAAGTGGTGGGGGAGTATATAAAGTATTTCCCATAACTCTTGGAATTACCTTCAATTCTTCCTCAGCCTCTTTTTTTACGAAGACACCTTTTGTAGATACTTTTTTATCTTTCTCTTCTTCTTTAATCTTTTTCTTTGTTTTTTCTTCTTCCTCTTCTCCTTCATCAAGAGCCATTTTGACATCTTTTATTTCTTCATCTTCTTCATCCTCTTCCTCTTCTTCCTCCTCATCTTTTCTCCATCTTCTCCAGAATAGTATAGATTCGATTGTTAATTTTGTTTCAAAAAGTATTAGACATGATATTACAAGTAAAGCGATTAAAATTATTGTGCTTGCATAAAATCCAAAAAGTTTTAATAGTGGAGTAGAAATAAGCCAGCCAACTTTTCCGCCCTGAGCGGTCCAATATGTTTTAGAAATAAGATCAATAAGTCCAAGTCCAGAAATAAAGAAAAATATTCCACCAGTTAACTTCATTTTATTAAAATTCCTTTCTTCTGATTTTAAAAATGAAATACTAAGCAGTAAAAATAAAAGAGGAATAAGAAAATATCCGATACCTAAAAGCATATTTAAAAAAGTATAAACCTGAATTCCGACAAACCCAGCTTTACCCAAAGATGCTAGTGTAAAGATTGCTGAAAGAACGAAAAAAAGTATAGCTAATATTCCTTGTTTTGTTTCTGTTTTTACACTATCCCAAAAACCAGTTTTTTTTATTTTTTTATCTTTTTGTTTTGATGAAGTTTTCATTTATTTTCAATATTTTAATATGTATTAATTATAACAAATTTTTTTTTAATAATCTCATGTAATTTTGTTATTAATTTAGTCTAGACGGGAAAAGGTCTGACCTTAAAATCTCAAGAAAGGTCAGACCTTAAGGAGTCCATTACTAATTTCTTTTCACACAACCACCCCGTCTCGCAGACTCGACACCCCTCCTTAACTAAGGAGGGGAAAGGGGAAACTTCTTTCTCTGTCATCCCCGCGTAGGCCGGGATCCATCTCCCAAATTGGGAAGGACCTCTCTGGTAA
>JAPLZG010000115.1 GCA_026395155.1 Candidatus Tayloriibacteriota bacterium
TGCTTGTTCGGTAATCATATACTGATACCTTACAGCACGATCGTAGACTGTGACAAATCCTTTGATACCTCTATATATGCTTTGTATTCTCATATTGTGCCCATTTGATTAATGAGTGCAATATGTATGTGAACTTAGTCAGATAATTTTCATTTTCTTTTTTGGACACACAAAATCTGGCTTAGAATATGTCATTTTATCCTCCCCTCCTCAGATGAGGAGGGGTTGGGGTGGTTGAAAAATCAGAATATGTCTCTACTTCTTCCTATCGATGGACGCATTGAGAAAAGCAGTAAAAAGTGGATGAGGTGCAAGCGGACGAGCTAAAAATTCTGGATGGAATTGTGTGCCTAAGAAAAATGGATGAACTTTTTTAGGAAGTTCAGCGATTTCCATCAGAATACCATTAGGTGACTTTCCGGAAAAGATAAGACCAGCATCTTCAATCTTTTTAATATATTCTGGGTTCACTTCATAACGATGACGATGTCTTTCTTGAATTACATCATTTTTGTCGGCCTTCGCAGAGCTTCGGCGAGACGAGTATGCATTGTAAGCAATGGTTCCTTTCTGAAGATGTGCACTGTAAGCACCAAGTCTCATACTTCCGCCATAATTTCCTTCCGCAATCTTTTTCTTTTGATCCGGCATTATATCTATTACAAGCGCACTGGAATTTTTATTTATTTCTGCGGTGTTTGCATCTTTTAAACCTAAAACATTTCTTGCATATTCAATTACCATAAGTTGCATACCATAACAAAGTCCAAAATACGGTATCTTTTTTTCTCTGGCATATTTAATCACAGCAAGCTTTCCTTCGATTCCTGATTCTCCAAATCCACCAGGGACTATTATACCGTCAAATTTATCAAGCGCTTTAAAGTCAGCAGTTTTTAAAGCATCTCCCTCGTAGTCTCTAGAATTTATTGTATGTATTTTTGCTTTTCTACCGAGCTTGTATGAAGAATATTTTATCGCTTCTAATACAGAAACATATGCATCTGTAAGAACAAAATCACCAGTGTTAAAATATTTTCCAACTATAGCAATATCCAGAGTATCTTTTGTATTTATTACACTTTTTGCAAATTTAATCCATTCCCCTATTCCTGGACCATTTTTTTTATCTTTTAAATGCAGGATTTTAAGGAGAATTTTACTGATATTATCTTTTTCAAAATTAATTGGAACGTCAAAAACACTTTCAATATCTGGTGCAGAAATTATATGTTCCACTGGCAAACTGCAAGATACAGCTATTTTTTCTTTTCTTCTGTGGTCCATCGGTACTTCACTTCTTGCGATAATTATATCGGCGTTTACACCATATGAATTTAATTGACGTAGAGCATTTTGAGTTGGTTTTGATTTCATTTCACCAAGTGCATGCGGAACTGGCAAAAAACTTACCATTACAAAAGCAACATCATTTGGATATTTTACTTTCATAACACGCGCAGCTTCGATAAACATTATGTTTTGATAATCCCCTATCGTTCCACCGATTTCTACTACAGTTATATCTGATTTATTTACTTTTGCGGATTTTTGAAAACGGTTGATTATTTCATCTCGAATATGAGGAATCGCTTCAACACATTTACCACCATATTTAAGAGCTCTCTCGGCTTCGATGACGTGTTTGTAAACCATTCCAGAAGTAATATAATCATCACCGGTTAAATCTCTATTTAAGAATCTTTCATAATTTCCCATATCTTGATCTGTTTCAAGACCTGAGTTAAGAACAAAAACTTCACCGTGTTCTATTGGGTTCATCGTTCCTGCATCAACATTTAAATATGGATCAACTTTTAAAAGATTTACAGAAAAACCCTTCGCTTGCAGAAGGGCTCCAATAGATGAGGTAGCAATACCTTTTCCAACTCCTGACATAACTCCACCAACAACGAAAATATATTTGTGATTGTTTTTCATTTGTTTATTAACTAATTCTAACAAATTTTTTATAGAAAAGAAAAGCACCTTAGGGGGCGTGTTTTAACGGATATCGGTTTGCGAAACTGTAATCAGTTGAGCAAAGCGAGTTGTGTTTTGAAGTCCGCGGTGGCGGACACGTATTCCGTAAAGAAAACCTGGTATTTAAAAAGTCGCCCTTCAGCGACTTCTTAAATTTTTCTTATTTAATTAAGTCTATTTTAACTTTGAAGTATGGCTGTCTGTGTCCGTTTTTCTTGAAGTATCTACTTTTTTGTTTGTAGTGAATGACAGTAACTGTAGGAAGTTTGCCAATTTCTTCTATTGTGGCTTCTACTTCTGCACCTGAAATATAAGGTGTACCGATTGTAGTATCTTTTCCATTATCAACAAGTAAAACTTTATCAAAGGTAATTTTATCACCAATTTGTGCTGTATCTGAAAGCTTTTCTATCTTTATAGAATCACCCTTTGATACTTTGTATTGTTTTCCTCCTGTTTTTATTACTGCAAATTCCATAACGAGTATCATACCAAAAATTGTATTTTTTGCAAGTTTTTGATCATAACTAAAATCGGGAATGACAGAGGGGCTACCGGGCAAGCCCATTTTTGTTGTTTTGTTTTCTTTCGTCTTTGCGATGGTAATCCAGAAGCCCGTCCGAACGGATATTCATCCGGGCGGGCAAACCAGTATTTTTTGAGATGGATTGCCACCTGCCCGCAGTGCTACAACGTTGCAGGCGGGCGCAGTACCTCGCAATGACAGAAAAAAGAAAAAAGTTAGTAATTAGAACGGGATAACAGAGGAGACAAAATCTATAAAAGTATTATCAAAACAACAACTGCTAAAATAACACGATACCAAATAAAAACTTTAAGAGAATTATTTTTAAGGAATTTCATTAAAAAAATGATAGCTATAATTCCAAATATAAATGATGTAATTGATCCTGAAAAAATATTTAACCAATCATTTGAAAAAGTACCAGATTTTACGACACTTAAAAGTTGTTTAATCCCAGAACCTAAAATTATAGGTATTGATAAAAGAAAACTAAACCTCGCTGCATCTTCTCTATTTAGGCCAAATAAAAGTCCTCCAGAAATTGTTGCTCCAGATCTTGAAAACCCTGGTACTAAAGAAAGACACTGAAAAAAACCAATTCCAATACCTTTCCATACAGAAAGTTGTCTGTCTTTTTTTGAAAACTTTTCCGCAAGATACATAACAACACTTCCTATTATCAATACAAAAGATACTAATATTGCACTTCTGAAAATTGTCTCCATATATTTCTGTAAAAATAATCCCAAAATAACAGCAGGTATAGTACCTATGATAATTGCCCAAATCATAATTTTGTCTTTTTGCTCAACTGTCTTTTTAGAAATCATGGCAAAAAATGTTTTTATCAATCTCCATATGTCTTTTCTAAAATACACAACAAGAGCAATGCCTGTAGCTAGCTGTAAAATAGCATCAAAAGATAAATCTGAACTCCCGTGCCAGCCAAAAAGATCTCTCGCAATTATTAAATGTCCTGAAGAAGAAATCGGCAAAAATTCTGTCAGCCCTTGAATTGTTCCTAAAATTATTGAATCAAATATGCTCATATTTTTTGTTATTATTTTTGTGTTATAATTATCACATATTACTTGTCCTATTGGAAGTTCCACTGGATTAAGATAATATAGTAAAATAGTTATTAGTAAATCGTTTATTAGTTATAGCCAATTAGTTTTTTTTGAACTTCGAATTGGGATAGTATTTAACAAAATTTAATAAATATGGAAAAGAAAACAAATCTTTATATTCCGATAGCAATTTTGCTTGCCGGATTTTTAGTTGCGGTAGGAATTTATTTATCTGGTGGTAGTAGAAATTTAAATGATGCTGATTTAGCTAAAAAAAATGAGGTTGAAACTACAAGTACTGATACTTTTAAACAAGTTTCAAAAGATGATCATATTTTAGGTAGTATAGATGCGAAAGCTATTATTGTAGAGTATTCAGATACTGAGTGTTCTTTCTGTAAGAGATTTCAAACAACATTACAGGGGGTTTTTGATACTTATGGTAAAGATAATAAAGTCGCTTGGGTATACAGACATTTCCCATTAGATAGTATTCATTCAAAGGCTAGAAAAGAAGCAGAAGCGACAGAATGTGCAAATGAATTAGGTGGAAATAATGTTTTCTGGAAATATTTAGATATGATTTATGCGAATACTCCTTCTAACAATGGGCTTGATCCAGCAAAACTTCCTGAATTTGCAAAAAAAGTAGGGCTTGATGTTGCAAAATTCAATACTTGTCTTTCAAGTGGAAAATATGCAAGTGATGTAGAAGCTGATTTTCAAAGTGGTGTAAAAATGGGAGTAAGAGGAACACCATTTACAGCTATATCACTTAAGACTGCAGTTAAAGATGATGTTGTAAAAGCGATTAATGATATTGTTACAAAAAATGGTTTATATGATCAACAAAATAATCCGCTTATAAAAGTTGGAGTTGATAAGAAAATAGTTACTACCAATGGAGCTTTGCCAATTGAAATAATGAAGGCGTTGGTAGAAATACTAGTTAAGTAGGTGTTAGCTTTTAGCTGTTAGCTAGTAGAAAAATTAAGTTTAAAAATAAAAACAAGCAGAAAACCGAAGGTTTTCTGCTTGTTTTTGTCTTCTATTGACATCCAGAGACATTAGGTATAATCTAAAATTAGAACACACAGTACATCGTTCGATCTTGTAATAACTTCGAACAAACAACAAAAGGAGACATCAGATGAAATGTTTATTCAGTGGAAATCAGATTATAACTGAGCCGAAGGTAATGATTGATTTTGATTATTCTTTGGATTTTTTTTACGCTTTTTACAAAGCTCACGGAGTGAAAATCATCCAAGACTTTGCGAAAGTTTTTTGGTCCCTTTGGAATGAATACAGGGAACAGATTCTGATGAAGGTGGAAGTCAAAGGATATGATTTCCTTCTTCTCGGTTTGCCAGTGTCTTCCATCTCAGCTCTCGATGAGCGAATGACAGGAAGTGGGACCAAAACGAAGTTTTTCATGGATCCAGCAGAAATCACGGAACACCCACTGGTCAAGAAACCACGTTTGGTACTCTTACATAGTGAACCAGACCTCCCTCGACACGATCTTCTGTATGGAACATTGGGAAAGAAAGCTCAAACCTTCCTTGATGATGGGATAACAACGACCCTCTCAGATTATCGGGTCTTCAGCGAAGTTATTTGGGAAACAAAGAATGCGCGACCAGAAGTCTGGGGTTTAAATTTGTGCCCGGGTTCAAGAGTTGGCACCGATTTCATTCGCGTCCGTTTCAACTCTGGTTTTGGTCGACTCGAAGTGACTGCCGATGCTTCTGTAGTTGGGCATGAGGGTGTCGGGTGTCGTCCCTCACGCTGTTTCAACAAGTAACTTGGACACTTGTCCTCGGTCCCGCACTATCCTGTGCGGGACTTTTTTTATATTTAATTCATATCCGTCAACGTCGTATGTTGACGGATAATTTCTAACAGCTAAAAGCTAACACCTTTCAGTTGGCAGTAGTTTACTTGTATTCAATATTCGATATTCTATATTCCCCCCTCAAATTTTTCCCTCCAAAAGGTCCTCTTCAAATTGTTGTATCCCCTTTAAATCTTGAGAATATTTACTTACATCTGGAAAATCAAGGCTCATTATTTTTTAAAGACCTTGCCGATAAGTTGAGTCATTTTTTCAGTTTTTTCTTTTGTTATTGTAAGTGGAAGTGTAATTATTTTTTTATCACTTTCTCTTGGCTCAATAAATTCAAGGATACCCCTTTCAACTTTTGCCGCACCAAGACCAGAATCTGTTCGGGAAGATCTACCACCAAATTCACGAGAGTTTTCTACAAGTAATTTATAAAAGATAAGTTGTCTTTCATATTCGTAAAGTTTTATTTTTTCGTAATCATCTTTTCCAGTCCAATCATTTTTTGGTGCCTTTCCTGTTTTAAAGTCATACACTTCAAATTGTCCACCCCCAAGGTCTATAATCCTATCTATTTTTCCAGTAAGTTCTGCCCCAGCTACTTTTACTCCTTGTTCCTTAAAATTAAATTCAACAATATCTTTAGCATTAAATTCTCCCTTTTTTTCTTTCAAGAAAGCCGTAAGTGATTCTATTCCTCTTTCTTTATATTGTTCAAAATCACTAGGAATTAATCGTTCTCTTTTTAGAAACTTTTCAAATGATTCTAAAATTAAATTTTCATCTGGTATGCTTCCCTCTTTTTTTAAATACAAAACAATGTTTTCTAATGTTTTATGCATTGCAGAACCGTATGCACCAGAAGGAGTTTTTGATTGAGGAAAACGCAAAAGGTTTTGTTCTAAGAAAAATTGTGGTCCACCTTTTTTAATATTTAAAAAATTATTTAGGTGTGTTACAGGCATTTTATAATTATCTAGAAGGGATTGTAAAAGCTTTTTTTCTGCACCAAAAAAAGGAGGCGTATGATATTTTAGCCATGAAGCTGTAAGGACATCATGTGTCTCTGGGACCTCATCTTTTTCAGATAATTCTACATTATATAGCTTCTTTAATGCCTTATGTTTTGTGACTTCTTCATTGTCCTCTCCAGACACCAAAAATCGCAGTTTTTGGGCTGTTTCTCCCTTTTCCCCTAATAAGTACGAAGTGAGGTATAAATGACGTTTAGCGCGCGTTATAGCCACATAAAACAGCCTTAATTGGTCGTCTTCTGTGTCTCCAGCAGGTCCGATTGGTAAGTTTGCCGGTAGCGATATTTTTGAAGGTATTCCTCTACCAGCCCAGATGTCATCTTGACAAGAAAGGACAAAAACGGTCTCGAATTCAAGACCTTTTGCTTTATGTGCTGTAAGTAAAGAAACAGCTTCACCAAATTTTGCAAAAGGGCTCTGATCATTTAATGAAATGTTATTTTTTTCGTGTAAGTCTACAAATTCTATTAAATCATTGAGTGATAGAATTTGTCCACTTTTATATTCACGAAGCGCATTTACAAAAACTCGTAAGCTTGAAAGGAATTGTAAATATTCTGCACGAGAATGTTCAAACTTTTCACGACTAAAATAAAATTGCTTAAATGGACTTCTAAATTTTTTGTCTTCCTTATACTCATACTCATTACTCATACTTTCTCCATCATCATCTTCCCCCTCTTGTGATACTGGTAAATGTGCACCAACCATTTCATCTAAAATCTTCTCCAACGGTTCATTTTTAGACCTTGTTCCAAGATCAATTAAAAATTTTGCAATATTTGAAATCTTGCTTGCCCGTTCAAGTTTTCCTTCTGAGGAAAATTTGTTCGGGTCTGCGTCTAACATTACTTCTAACCAATTTTTATCATGATCACCACGACGTGCACTAAGAGATATTTTCCAGATTGTTTCTCTGTCTAATTCCCAAAATGGGAATGATAAAATTTGTGGTAAAAATTCATCAGCTTCATCTTTGTTTTTTCCTGAAATAGAAATTAAAAATCTCGCAAGAATTATAAGTTGAGCAATATGAGGTTCTTTAAAAACATTTTGTTCTCTTTCATAACGAATTGGTACACCAGCACCACGAAGATAAGGGACAAGCTCTTCTAATTGAAAATGTTTTCTTGCTATTACCGCAATTTCTTCTGGTCTCATACCCTCATCTATTCGTTTTTTTATTTCTCTCGATACAAAATGATATTCATGTGCAATCGTTGCAAATTCTTTATGTTTTATATCCCCTTCTTTTATTTTAGGATTTGAAGCAATAAGCACTTTTTCAATTTCTGGTAAAATATTTTCAAGTCTTTCTCCACCCTTTTTAATAATATGAGTTGCAATATCTAGAATATCTTGAGTTGAACGATAATTTTGTGTCATTGCGACAACTTGTACATCTTTATAGAGTTTTTTAAAATCATCAAAATTCGATGGCCCCGCACCCTGAAATTTATAAACAGCTTGATCATTATCACCTACAGCCATAATATTTGGATGTCCTTCATGAACAGGCGCATCGGTAATAAGCTCCAAAAGACGCATTTGTGCATCATTTGTGTCTTGAAATTCATCAACGAGAATGTATTGATATTGTTCTTGAATCTGATATCTAAGTGAAGGATTATTTTCAAGCGCTCCAATAGTATCAAGTATCATATCGTCAAAATCATAGTAACCATTTTCGTGCATTGTGTTTCTGTATTTTTCATAAATATCAGAGAGGACCAAGAGCTTCTCAATATTTGTTGTATCTTTGAAAATTGGTTTATTTTCATCATCTTTTTTTAACCATTTTTCTTTCCAAGCAGAAAGTGGAGATGTTTTGTCTATTTCTTTTGCAAGAGATACTGCTTTTTCAAGAGTAATTTTTATTGCTTCAGTAAGATTGTATGAAAGAAATGAATCCTTATATTTTTTATTGGAGAGCGATGTCTGAATACCTCGACAGTTTAACTGCGAGGTTGAGGACACGCGTTGTGTTTTGAATGGTTGGTGGACCATTCCTATTCCAAAAAGACAGCCACGGTGTTGTGTGTCTAATACCTCGTCAACTTCACCCTGAGGATTGGACACACAACCTGTCTTATATTTTTCTGAAAGTAAAGAAATTTCTTCTACAGCTTTTGATATTTTATCAATACTTCCATTGCTAAGTCTATCGATGAATGCTTTTTCTAAAATAGAGTTTATTTCTGGTAGAATTTTTTGATTGTTTTTTATAATTTTTCTAAACTCTTCTGGTAAAATTCCAGCTTTTTTTAGATAGCCAATAATTTTTAAAGAATCACGAAGAAAAACAAAACCTTGTTCAGGATGTTCTGATCTTAAAGGATTTCTTTGTGGAAGTTTGTCAAAAATTTCTTGTAAGATTTGTATTTGAGTTAGTTCGTCAGCTGGAGAAAAAAATGCACCACTATAAAAATATTCCGGGTACTTTTGAATTATTTCTACACAAAAATTATGGAAAGTATGTATTGCTGTGCGATATGCCTCTCCACCAATAAGTGAAGCTAAGCGAATTCTCATATTTACACTTGCTGATTCTGTAAAGGTCAGGCATAGGATATTTGAAGCAAGAATCTGTGATTCTTTTAGAATCTTTCCAACTCGCATGCTTAATATTTGTGTTTTTCCACTACCCGGACCGGCTATAACAAGAAGTGGACCATCGATTGTATCTACAGCCTTTTTTTGTTCTTTATTTAATAATTTGTATTGTTCTTCAAAAGTCATATGTTAATTTTAGCATAATTTAATGACAGGAGATACACTTCCCGCCCATCTTTCGGCGAGGCCTTTTCATGAGAATGTAGTCGACATGATTCGTAATGCCGATGCTCCAATCTTGGATTTTTGTTGTATTTGGCTTTGCAAAAACATCATTCCGGCTAACCACGATGAGATTCTCAAGGCTCTTGAAGAAAAGGGCTTTGCAGACTGGCCTGAAATGAAGGAATTGAAGAAGCATGTCATTAAGCAAAAGTTTGAAGCTGGGGTGAAGGCTCACAGAGACAATCTTCGTTGGATTGAGATTCATGCCCTGATGAATAGTATCGAGGGAAACGTTGGATCTTGAGATATCTCGTAGTTGTTGATGAAAGACGAATCGCCCGAGCACAAGTGCTCGGGCGATTTTTTTTAGAAAATTTTTCAATTAATTTATTCGCCCGCCTGCACCCGCCTGCAACGATATGCGATAGCATTGCGGGCAGGTATCCATTAGTACCTGCCCGAATGACAGAATGTACTCATTCGGTCGGGCGGGTATTGGTATATTTAATTTACCAATCCAGTACATCTCCAATTGATTTCCGCAGTTTCTGTTTTTTCGTCCACGACACATGCTGGATTACAACCCTCTCGCGTTGCATTTAAGTTTGCATCATACCACCAAGTTTGAGTGCCTTTATTGTGCATTCCTGGACCTAAAGCTCCCCCACCTTTTATACAAGATTTTTCGGCAATAACTCTGGCCTGTGCTTCGGATAAAGCAATCGCAGATTCACCTTCAAAATCTTTTACTAATTCCCCTATTTCTCCAGTTTTCTTGTCATAATATACCCAAACACTTTTTCCGATCGACGGCTGAGTAGTAAAAGGTTCACCAGCTTTTCTTTCCGCAAAATTATATACGGCTCGTCCATCTTGTATTTCAACAGTCTGAGGTGCAATACGATCACCAAGAAGCATTGTATTTGTTGGTTTAAATATCTTACCTTCGCTTAATACAAGCACTGCAAAAAAGAATGAACCACTTCCACCGGGATCATTTTCAAGAAGGACCGCAGCATCAGTAATACCATCACCATTTAAATCACCCAAAACTGGTTCACCAAAAACTCTGAGTACGTTTTTTGTCGCTGACCCAACAACCGTCTCATTTTCTACTTTACCGTTTTTTAGATTGAAAGTTTCTCCCAAAACTTGATAGGACATATTTTTAGGATCAAGAGTTTTTGTGTCAGATAGATTTGTATTATTTGAAATAAGATCACTATCTACGAAACTTAAAATAAAAAATACAAAAACCAAACATACGGCAATACCGATTAAAGATAAAAATATTTTTATAATTCTGTTGAAACTTTTTTCTTCTGTCATATTTTTAAAATTAATTTGAAGATAAATTTAAATAAGTGATTGTTAGCTGTAAAATAGTTGCAAATGATACCCAAAGCAAATAAGGGATTTGTATATATGTAATCCATTTTGCGTAAGGAAATATTGCCACCATTGCCCAAATAAGTGTTCCAAGTACTAGCAAAATATCAATTCCCGCCAATAAATTATTTTTTAATCCAAATTGGATATAGGTGAAAATAAAATTAAAGAATAAATTTAACACAAAAGGCAATGCAATCATAAAAGAAATCTTTTTTTCAAATAACATCCAAAAGACTTTTCCAAATGAGATGGCAATTAAAACATAGAGGAAAGTCCACACTGGACCAAAAAGCCAACTCGGTGGTGACCATGAAGGTCTTATTAATTGTGAGTACCAATTGTATGCATTGTTCATATTTTTTATAATTAATTCTTAATATAAAGTAATTATAACAGAAA
>JAPLZG010000087.1 GCA_026395155.1 Candidatus Tayloriibacteriota bacterium
CGTCAATATCACTAATAATAGTTATATAATTCATCTTTTTTGAAAAGAGTTTCGCTTCTATAGATGTGTGAGGAAAAGGATCCATAATAGATGGAATACACACTACATCTGTGTTTTCTGTTCTTAGTATCGTTTTCCATATTTCTGGGTTGAAATCGTCTAATATCACAGATCTTGGTGTATCTGATAAAATACTTTGAATTTCTTTGAAGTAGTCTGCCTCACCGGAGTTATTCGGTATTTGTAAAATTAAATAGTGATTAGGTAGCTGTTTACATGCTTTTACCCACGCTTGTGCAAGTTCTTTAAAACCTTTTGCAATGGAACATCGTCCCCAGGCAAAAATTATCTTTTTATTTTCTTCGATTTCTATACCAAACTTTTTTAAATCTTGATTGATAAATCTCTTATCTAAAAAATCTGTATATTTGTCAAAGCATAGACCGTTTTGTAAAAAATCGTCCTCACCAAAAGACAGTCCATAATCTTCAGACATTCTTTCCGCAAACTTTTTACCCAAAGCGATAATTTTTGAATTAGGATCTTCCTTAATCATATCAAAACATTTTTGTTCTGCGTTTATACGATTATTTCTCCAATCTTTATCACCAAAAGCATGATTTTTCCCAGTACTCAATGGAAAATAAAAACATTTAATATTTTTATCATTCACTAACTCTTTGTATTTAGCAAAGAATAAAAAAGGGGTATCATTTAAGATGATAAAATTTTCTTCGTTTGGCTCCAGTATTATGTTAAGGGCAGTAACTAACGAAATACAGGCATAATTCCATTCATTAAAACTTCTCCACATATCCCATTCGCTTTGACCTTTTGTGGAATTACAGAGTGGAATCATTTTGCCACCTGTCTTATTAACTAAATTTTCAGCAGCTTCAAAGCACTTACTATTGAAAACTTTTGAGTTTTTATCAACATTTATATATGCAATACTTACTTTAAGCTGTTTGCTTTCAGAAAGTTTATCCAATCCACTAACTATATTTTTGGCAATAGTTCCTACACCAGAATAGTGTGTACCTATTCCATCATAAGTGGCGATTATTAAATGTTTTTTCATATTACTTTTCGATTAATACTATACTATTTGTTTTTCTGTCATTATTCACTGCTAAAATACCATAAAATACATTGATTAGCAACCTTTTTTGGCGAATTTAAACTTGAAGTGCAATTCTCCAAGATTGAATCCACCATTTTTGTATTTGACAAAATACTATCAACCGTGCTATAATAGCAGTTCCTAGGAAGTTCTTGGGAGGAAGTTCTTTGAAGTGGTCTAAACATTCAAAAAAGGAAGGTGACACATGTTCAGCATCGCACTTGGCGTCCTGATCGGTGTCATACACCTTTTAGGATACTGGATTTATTACAGAATGTCGTCTCAGCACAAAGAGACAAGCCCAAATACCGCCAGTTGGTCCATCTGGGCCTTTGGTAGTATTGTAAACTTGCTTACATACGCGAGTATGAGCAATGACTGGGTTAAAGACATTCTGCCTGCCGTCTGCAGTTTTGCATGCATTGTTGTCTACATTGGCTACTTACGGCAAGGAAAATTCAAGATGCTCGGACTTACGGACATTTTGATTTTCTCTGCTGATATTGTAGCAACGATTGTGTGGCTGGTTGCAAAATCAGCTCTCATCGGCAACATGGCATGTCAGATTGGCACAGTATTTTCATTCATTCCGATTATTCGGGAAACGATGAAAAATCCGAAGTCGGAAAGACGCACGCCTTGGATCCTTTGGTCCACAGCGTACGGTCTTGATGTAGTTCTGGTGATTACCAGATGGAATCAGTGGGGAGATGTGGTCTATCCGGCAACTCTTCTCATTCTTGATGTCCTGATGGCGATTATCGCAAACCGAAGACGCACACCCTAGGGGTTAGTGCGTCTTTTTTTATTTTATTTTTGTGTTAATATACATGTAATATGAAAACAAAAATCCTTGATTATCAAATAGAAAATCACTTATACGCAGATGTGAGTAGAATAGCAGGCAAGGGACTTTTTACTTCTAAGGAAATTAAAAAAGGTGAGGTAGCGTTTGTGATGAAAGGGCCTCAAATAAAATTTCATCCTAAAGACAGAGCAGAATCTATGGCTACACCAAATCTCGTAGGTTTGGATGATGGTCTATATATGGATCCTATATCTCCATATGTTTTTGTTAATTATCACTGCGATCCAAATTTAGCTGTTGAAGAAGATGGCGTTACTTATGTTGCACTGAGAAATATAAAAGCGGGAGACGAACTCTTTTTTGATTATTCAATCTCCGAATATTCCGATTGGGAAATGCCTTGCCATTGCGATTCTAAGAATTGTAGAAAAATGATTAGATCAATTAATGAATTACCAGTTGATTTTTTTGACAAATATTTTCCTTTTATTCCTAAGTATTTTCAGAGAGTTTTTATAAAGAAATATATTGAAAATCATAAATAGCTTTGAAGGAAAACAGAAATGGATAAATTCTTACTTAAAAAAAGCAAAATACAAGGGCAAGGAATTTTTGCTACTAAAAATTATAAAAAAGGAGAATTTGTCGTTAAATTGACAGGTAAGAAGATTAAATGGAAGTATGATGAAAAAAAAGATCGAGCTTATTGCGCAAACTGGACAGGAATAGAAAAAGATCTGTGGATTGATCCAGATTTTCCTTTATCAAATATAAACCACTCATGCGATCCTAATTTGGGTATTAAAGGAAAGATAATGTTTTACGCAATTCGTGACATAAAAATAGGAGAAGAATTTACTTTTGACTATTCTACATCTGAGGAAGAAATTGATTGGATAATGAAGTGTAATTGTGGTTCAAAAAACTGCAGAAAGACGATGACTGCTATTCAGTTTCTACCCCTCAAAGTTTTTAATGCTCATTTGCCTTATATTCCTACTTATTATCAAAAAGTGTACAAGAGTTATAATAAGAACTTAAAAAATATATGATGTTGGTAAAATCAAAAACTGAGCAAAGTAAAATCCACGGTATAGGTTTATTTGCAGATGAATTTATCGCAAAAGGTACCAAGGTTTGGGAGTATACGCCATGGTTTGATTTTTCTTTGACAAAGGAACAGGTGAAAAAACTTTCTGAAGCATCAAAAGAACAGTTTTTGAATTATGCTTATTTAAGCAAAGAAACTGGGAAATATGTTTTGTGCTCTGATGATGCCCGTTTTTTTAATCACCAAAAAAATCCAAATGTAGTTTGTATTGTTCCTAAAAACTCAGAATTTGAGGAGGCTCTTGAATGTTTTGCAGTACAAGATATAATGAAAGGAGAAGAACTCACATGCGATTATTCTGAATTCGAAGCAGATTTCTTAGAGGTTTAAAAAATAATGATAGAAAATAAACAAAGCAATATTTTTTTAATTATCTTACTTTTAGCGATACTTTTATCTGCTTCTTTAACATATTACCGATATATGATTAAGAAAAATTTTACTTATTTTACAGATGAAAATTCTATTCCAGACAAATTTGATATTAATTCATATAAATAATTATGACGCCAAATATATTAACTCTTATACAGAATTGCCAATGGTTTCCTTCTCATTTTCTTATCATTTCTGAAAATGTTTTTTCTCCTTTACTCTATTATTCATATTTTGCAGCAGCAATACCAGTCATAATAATCGGTTTATTAATTTTTCTAAACGGACGAAAGAAATTGGAAAACAGATTACTTTTTTTAACTACAATATCCCTAGCTCTATGGGTATTTTGTGCACTTATTACTTGGGCCACAGAATTTCCTAAATATACAATGTTTTTCTGGGCTTTGTTGATTATTCTCGAGCCACTTATTAGCTTCTTCGCTTTTTACTTTTCTTTCGTCTTCTTCTTCAAAAGGGATTTTTCTACAATCCAAAAAATTATTTTCAGTTTACCTTTATTGCCGATAATAATTTTATTACCCACCAGATTCACCCTCCTTGGCTATGATCTATCTAATTGTGATCGAGCTGCAATTGAAGGTGTTTTAGTATCATATGCTTACATTACGGAGATAATATTCGCAGTATTAATAATTATTATTGGTGTAATCGCTTTCAGAAAGATAAAAGATCTAATATCGAGGAGACAAATTGTATTAGTCACAATCGGAATACTTTTCTTCCTACTCAGTTTTAATTTAGGTAATATTTTAGAATCCTTCACTGATAATTGGTATATCGGACAATATGGACTTTTTGGTGCTCCAGTTTTTATGGCATTCCTTGCATATATGATTGTTAAATTCAAAACTTTTGATATAAAACTAATTGGAGCACAAGCATTGGTATGGGCACTTGTGATATTAGTCGGAATGGAATTTCTGTTTGTAAATGATCCGATAAATCAAATTATGGTAGCTGTGACATTAGTCGTCTCAGGCGTCTTAGGACTTATTTTAATTAGGAGTGTTAAAAAAGAAATAGCCTTACGTGAGTCACTTGAAATATCAAACAAAGGACAAGAAAACCTAATTCATATTATGAATCACCAGATTAAAGGTTTTTTTGGTGTTGCTAGAAATATTTTTGCCGAATTACTTCAAAGCGATGACTATGGTCATATGCCGGAAGAGTCCAAGCCATTATTAGAAAAGGGATTAGAGAGTACTGCAGCGGGTGTGAATTATGTCCAAGAAATATTGAGAGGTTCAAGTGCTGAAAAAGGTCTCTTGTCATATGACATGAAACCGATAGATATTAAGTCTGTCGTTTTGAGTCTTTTGTCTGAACAGAAAGATATCATACAAAAAAAAGGATTGTCCTTTGAGTCAAAAATTGTTGATGGAAATTACAATACCATCGGCGATGCCGTTCAACTTAAAGAAGCTTTTAAAAATCTCATTACTAATGCAATAAAGTATAACGATTATCGTGACCCTAACTGTGGAATTAAGATTAGTTTAATGATTAAAAATAATAAGATTGTTTTTTCAGTTAGAGATACCGGGGTTGGTATTTCGGAGGAGGACAAGCAAAGATTATTTATAGCCGGGGGTATGGGCAAAAATTCAATCAGCCTCAATGTCGAGGCCTCTGGTTTTGGTTTAGCATTTGTAAAAGGTGTAGCAGAGGCACATAAGGGTATTGTCGGATACAAATCAAATGAACCACAAAAGGGTACGACCTTTTATATTGAGCTACCACTAGTTAAGACAATTTAAATAGTTTAAGGTGTTTGGGGTTTACTATTACATCTAGCATATTACAATCCATGGAATCATGACCGATGATGGCATCGTAACCATTTTTAAAAATTAAATCCCAGAGTGGACCTTCAGAAGCAATACCTAATTTATAGCCTTCTTCAAAATCTTCTCCTGCAAGAAGTTTTATTTTACTATCAGCAGGCAATCTTCCGGAGAGAGTACTTCCACCAAATTTTCTAGCCCAAACTTCATCTGTAGTAAAATGTAACCCATTTTGATTTGATTGGTCCTCACCACGGAATAAAGTAAAAGTTTCCGGATTGGAAATAAATTTTTGTAAGATTTTATCGGTAATCATACTCAGTATATTAGCATACCTTTTTAAAAATAATTATTCTTGCTCCTGTATCGCATAATCAATTCTAGTTTTTGCTCCACCAAGAAACGGATCGTCTAACGAACAAAGAGGCTTCAGTCCTTTACCTGAATACTCCAGCGTTTTGAATAAATATCCAAGAAAAGAACCCGTGTAACGGAAACGGAGAATACATCCTTCAATCTTTTCTTCTATAGGGTCAGAATAGCCTCTCCAACGCCAAATTTGAGGGTATTTATCAATCCAATCATCAACTATATATCTAATCCAAGAAATTAGTTCTTTTTGAGCCAGTACATTTCCTTTCTGAGAAATCCTTACTAATGCAACGATAATACGGTCACGAATATGCTGGTCTTTTCCATGTTGAGGGGTCATAAAGGTATAGAGTTTTTCTTTGTATTTATTGAGTATCCGATCAACCTCAACCAGATTCTCATATGCTTTTGCTTGTTTCCGACGATATCGTACCCAATGCTTTTGGATGTATCTATGTAAGTGGCTTGTGACTCTGTCCCAATCTATGGAGTTATTTTCCGTTCTGACATTTTTCCAAATGTAACGGTATACATCTGGAGTATTTACGATTATCCATGAAGAACTAAATTCTTTCGGTTGTTTTTCCTTGAGCGATTTGTTGAGAATTTTAATCGCGGTAAGAAAATTCATGAAAATACCTTTTAAAAAACATCACCCCAACCTAGATAAGCGTCTTTGGAATAATAAGACAGACCTCCTCTTGGTAAATTGTTAAAATCAAACTGAGAAACAGCATCTGCTATTGGTTCTTTTCGAAATGGTATATGGATAACTTTTGCTGTCCCATTATTAATACGATCTGCAAGGGCTTTAGGCCAAAGTTCTGACAGAGCCGACGGGTTCATAATTCTATTGTATCCAGGATAGGCGGCAATTACCGGTATTTCACAATTATCAATCGCGTGAGAAATTTCGAAAGGTATCCAATCTCTGTCATATCTTGTGGTATCACCGATAATTAACAGTAAGTGCTTCGAATTATTCATTCTCTCCATTAGGGCACGTCTAAGGGTTTCCTTAGTACTGGAATCTCTTATGTCTCTTTTCTCGTGACTATTAATAAATTTAAAATCACTTTCGTCTCTAACCTTCCACATCCTCAATGTATTGTAATACTTCATGTCTGATTCTGATGGATTGGGAGTATTATTCGCATGAAACGCTATATATGTTCCGTTTCTATAAGCCATATCACTTATTATTTTTGTAGTGTACAAATAAATATAAGACAATCGAAATAAGTAAGAGTATAAATACGCCAAAGTTCAACCCTGAATTAAGAGACCACCCATACATCGAAATATTTAAAAGCTCGCCGATTATTTTTGCTGTTGCGGTCAATATTAATAATAATGGGAATATTAGTGTATAGAGTAGACACATCCAATCTGAAAATATTGGATAATCTGATAGATAGGACTTTCCCTCTCTTGTTATTATCTCTTTGCCTATTTCTCCGTTGAGTATTCCCTCGATTTTATGAACATAGGAATACTGACGTTCGATAAAAACATTTATCTGGAAATATCTAAGAGTAAAGATTAGTAATAAAAACCACACAATACTCCCGATAACAGAAAAATCTAGTTTAAGTGTTATCCCAAATTTAAAATTCATAACGTCGTTTATTACTACATTGGAGATTGTGGGGAAAAGACCCTGAATCGCAAGAATACCTACTGTAACCAGTACAAATATCATCAGTCGATCTCGACGCTTGACCGCCTCGTTTATTACAGAGCAGGTATCCTTATAATGATCATAGATTGTAGGAATTAGATCAGACATATCTTTGTATATTTCTAGAGAAAAAGGGAGCAGTTTCTAAGGCTTTGATAATATTATCCTCCGTAAAAGAATATGCCCATGCTACATTAGCATTGGTAAGTTCTTCGGGTGACTCGTTTGATCTGTCCAATTTAACCACTGCTATTCTTTTTCCAAGCTCGATACTTTGGTGGATTTCAAAATTTATCCAGTTTTTATAGCCAATGAGACTTCGGTTTTGATGTGGAAAATTAGCATATTTTCCAACGATGACTAATGTGTGAGTAGCACTTTTAATTTTTAGAGTAAGAGCGGCTTTTATACGTCCAACATTTGTGCTATTAATTTCCTCAGGCGTAGCATCATCAAAGACAAAATCAAATTTCGGGTTCTTATTCCAAGCTTCTAATAAATACTTAAAATTTCTATCATTATCATAGTCAAAACTTACAAAAACTTTTGGTTTCATAATATCTTATCTCTTATTCTTTTTAACTCTCACCCATTCGACTTTGTTGGAATGATTTTCTGCAAACCTTCTCGTTGTAATCTCTCCAGTAGTAGCAAGGAGTGGTTGCTCTTTCTTCCAATTATGTTCTCTTTTATCTTTACTCATAAAACTTTTTCTCTAACTGTTTGTTTATAATTCGGTAGACCGTTAGCACCCACCAGTAAGGAGTTTTACCTTCTTATACCTCTATTATATCACAAATTATGTACTTCTGCAAGGAAAAAAGTGGCTTAAAATAAAGAAACACGCAGTTTTGTACCCAAAAAAGCCTTTGTTACAGCCACCGTTCAACGCCATTCTTTACAGTTATTTTTTTGTATTTTCCTTTTAGGAAAATCGGAAAAATTTGTCTGTTTACGAACCACTTGCAAGAAAAAATTGGTGGCTCATAATATGAATAGGTCGAATCGTTCCTTAACAATAAAATATGAGCTACCAGAACCCGTCAGGGTTATCTGGTGTATATAGGCTCAAAAAAATGAACCAAAACATTCCCTTCTAAAGGCTGAGGGTAAGTTTTGTTTTATTTTTTTGAGCCTTTTTTATTAGTCTTATTAATTTAATTAAAATAATATGTCAAAAAACAAATTAAAATGGTTTGCAGAAAAAAGAGAAGTTAAAGACCTATCCGTCTGGGACAAGAATCCCAGAATGATAAACAAAAAAAGTCTAACAAGACTAAAAGAGAAGATCATCGCCAACGGCTTTCATGATGTAATCGTGATTGATACCGATAACACTATTCTTTCCGGTTCTCAACGCAAGAAAATTCTTGAGGAACTTAATGTGAAAAAAGTTACTGTATTACGCCCGAATAGACCGTTAACCGAAGAAGAAAGAAATAAGATAGTTTTGGAAAGTAATATTCATGAAGGAGAGTGGAATATGGAAGCATTGAAATCTTTTGACCTTAATTTATTGACTGATATTGGATTTGATCAGATGGAATTGATTAAGTTCTGGGATGAAGAAAATAATGCACTGAACGATAATTTTGATGTTGAAAAAACGCTAAAGAGCATAAGGAAACCTGAGACAAAACGTGGAGATCTAATAATTCTCGGGGATCATAAACTTTTGTGTGCCGATTCGACAGATCCTGAAGCAGTCAAAGCACTCTTTGGTAAAGATCGGACGTCTATGATCTATTCGGATAGTCCATTCAACATTGGTTTGAGTTATGATCGAGGTGTCGGTAATAAATCTCACTATGGCGGAGAGGTGGATGATAACAAAACGCCGGAAGAATATAAGAGTTTTATCAAAAAAATCTTGGTGAACTCGTTATCGGTCTCGACGGATGATGTCCATTGTTTCCAGTGGTGTGACGAAGCGTGGGTCTGGGTTTTTCAGACGTTATTCAATGAATTAGGAATTAAGAACCGCCGTTTGAACATTTGGCTTAAGAACAATTCATCTCCGACCCCTTCTGTCCCGTTCAATAAAGCAATAGAGGTGTGCTGTTATGGGACAAAAGGGCGTCCATTTATTTCTGGCTTAGTGAATAACCTGAACGAAATAATGAACAAAGAAATGACTAGTGGTAATGAGTTATACGAAGAAGTCACTAATGTCTGGGCGGTTAAAAGATTGGCGGGTAACAAATACGAACATCCTACGAGTAAGCCACCTGAACTTCACGAAAAGGCGATAAAAAAGTGTTCCAATATCGGAGATATTATATTCGATAGCTTTTCTGGATCAGCAAGTACGATGATTTGTGCCGAACAATTAAAGAGGCGGGTGTATTCCCTGGAAATTTCGGAAGTATTTTGTGACTTGGCAATTCGTCGCTGGGAAAAACTCACAGGTCGAAAGGTAAAAATAATTCATAACTTCTATGAAAAAAAGTAAACTACAAAATAACTTCTTTGAAGAACTTAGAAAAGTCCCCATCATCCTCGTCGCTTGTGAAAAAACCGGAATATCTAGGAATAGCATTTACCGATGGAAAAAAGAAGATAAAGAATTTTCAAAGAAAATGGATGCGGCGATGGCAGATGGCGTGGATTTCGTGAATGATATGAGCGAAAGCCAACTTCTTACCATGATTAAGGAAAAGAACTGGCCTGCAATCAGCTTTTGGCTTAAGCACAGAAATGATAACTATAAAAACAAATTGGAAATTACCACCAAGGAAGATTTGGAATTGACCGAAGAAGAGCAACTGACGGTCGACAAGGCTCTGAGATTTGCCAATCGATTAATGGAAAATAATTATGGAACAAGAATACAAATTGGACGAGGAAACTCTGGCGGAGATTCGAAAGAATCCGTCTATCAGGAAAGAGCTAGTTAGAAAAAGTCACTTGATGTTTTTTCTGGTCTACTTTGGACATTATATAGAATATGACTTTGCTCCGATGCACTATGAATTATTCAAAGTTACCGATTCTCAAGAAGAAAACTTTATCGCTGTTTCCGCCTTCAGATCTTCAGCCAAATCAACAATTCTCACCATGTCATATATTCTCTGGAGTATGCTCGGCAAACAAAAGAAAAGATTTTGCTTGATTGCTAGCCTTAATAGCACTATGGCTTCTGTTCATATGAAAAATATTGTCATGGAACTGGAGAGAAATGACATGTTGAGAAAAGACCTCGGCCCCTTTAAGGAAACGACAGGACAATGGGGTGTAAGTGCTATCGAATTCGCCAGTTTGGGAGCAAAGATAATGATCACCACGCCTGAGCAAGGTATTAGAGGTGTCAGATATGGCCAATATAGACCTGACTTAATAGTTTGCGATGATATCGAGGACCTGAATTCCGCTCAATCGGAAGTAGTAAGAAATAAAACAAGAGATTGGTTTAACTCGGAGATTTTACCAATCGGAAGTGATAAGACAAGAATTATTGTTATCGGAAATATGCCTCATCAAGAATGTCTCATGGCATATATCAGAGATCAAATTAGACGTGGTACAAGAAAGGGTCTTTATTTACATTTTCCCATAATAGACGATAACGGAAACAGTAATTGGCTGGCTAGATTCCCAAATAAAGAAGCTGTGGAAAAAGAAAAACTAAAAATTGCCGACGAAAGAGCTTGGGAGAGGGAGTATATGTTAAATAACCTGCCCGAAAACTATCAAATCGTTAGACAAGAAGACATACACTACTACGATAAAATTCCAAACAATTATTCCTTTTGTTGTTCAATTTTGTCTGTGGATCCAGCAATTACAGACAGCGGGAATTCAGACAGTTCAGCTATCGTAATCGGTGATGTGTACTTGGATGACGAAAAAGGTGTCACGTATTTATTTGTTCGACCTGATCCGATATTAGGAAAAATGAATTTCTGCGACTTGAAAAATTTGATCATCAATCTAAAAAATGCCGCCCCACCAAGTTCTTCCGACGCTTATGTTGTTGTGCACGCGACCGCTTTCCAGAAAGCACTATCCGATCAGTTAACAATTGATATCCCTTATAACATCGTCGAATACAAACCGACTGTCAAAAAAATTGAACGCCTAGCGACAACCGTTCCCTACTTTCGTGCAAATCGAATATGTTTTCCAGCCAAAGGATGTGAAAATATATTGAAACAGATACTAAATCCTTTTAAACTCAAACACGATGACTTGCTAGACGCATTCACAATGATGATCTGGCAATTTTCTCAGATTAAGTGGGAACTTCCAGATGTTTATGTCATCAATACACCTATGAGATGTTCCAGAAAGTTTGTTTCTTCCTACGAAGATTGGGAAGATGATAGCGATTGCGATAGATTCTGGTGAATTTATTTCTCGACTATCGGTATATAACAACATCTACATCCCTTTTTATGTGAGCAGTCTTTAATTGGCAAAATTTTTAATAAACGAACATCTTGTAATGAAATATTTTTTCCTTGCCACTTTTTACAAGCCTCACAACTATCAATTGTTGCCAAGATTTTAACAAAACTGACTACGCTAGATTCGCAATAACTTTTTATACTTCTTTCTCTAGACAAACTAAGCTCATTCCCCAATGTTTTTTTCATTTAAAATAGCAAAAATATTAATTTCCTGGATTAATTACTTATATATTTCTAAAGAACTAGAAAAAGCTGTTATCTCGGCAACTTTTTCATTTGAATAAGCATCTCTAACTTCAAAATGTAAGTAGCCAGTAATTGCTTTTTTTAACATACCCACCTTAGCAAGAAAATCTTTTTTGAACTGAACTGTCTGTGTGTACCAGACATAATCAACATATACGACACTCGCAGTATCAGAAAATTCATAAGAAGTCACTACTTGTGCTTTTTTAGCTAAAGACATAAATTCATCTAATTGTTTTTGAGCTTGTTCTTGAGAGATAGTGTTTTGTAATACTGTCTTATTGTCAGAATTTGATATTTTATTATTCAAAGATGAGCTGTCATCTTTTGATGAACTACTTGAAATTACTAAAACTATAACCGTAAATATAATAAATCCAACCAAGACCTTTCTTCCTGTGGTCCAGATATAAATTTTTCCGTGACAATGAGGACATCGGGTAGCTTTAGAATCTACTTCTTTTCTACAGTGTGGACAGATATTATTCGAAGAATTATCTTTATCACTAGATTTTATATTAGAATAAAAATTTATAAAAAAAGAGTATCCATATTTTTCTTTTATTTTTTTGACGCTAGGTGGTAACAGTATTAAACCAGCCAGTAAAAAAAATATTCCAACAATAATATTACTCAAAAGACTAAATAACCCAGTTAATAATAAAAATATTCCAATAAACCAATTCCATTTTAGATTAGGTTCGGAAGTTTTTGTTTTAGTCTCAACCTCAGGAGACTGATTTAGATTGTCCATAAAACTCTAGCGGGTTTTATACGACAGAGAGAGTCTTCGTGAACAAAGAGCTCCTCGCCATCGCGATGAAACCTTTCGGCCCCACCCATATCAGTTTCCCAATATGACCCGCTAGAGTGACTCTGACGAGGAGTTCTTTGTTCTCTAGCGGGGTTTGCAACCATATCCTTTATCGCTAAAGGGGTTAGGTCGTCTTTTATTAAATTGTCCTAATATAATAGCTCTTTTGAAACTATTATTCAATCAATCATATCGTAGATCAATCTTTTTGCTAAGCTTTATAGGCGACCATGAAACGTTATTCTTGTTCTGCATAGCTTTGCACCATAAATGGTTCTGTCATTAATGGTATATGGAAACGCAGACAAATATTGGATTAATAAACAATCTAGTAGCAAATCCTGTAGTCAGGGTTAAATATGCCCTCTATGCCCGTAAATCAACCGAGCAAGACGAGCAACAGGCCTTGTCGATAGATTCCCAGATTAAGGAAATGACTGCAATAGCGGAGCGTTTAAAGCTTAATGTGGTAGCAACAAAGCGAGAATCACACTCTGCCAAAGATTCAGGGCAAAGGCCAGTTTTCAAGGAGCTAATAGAGGATATACGGATAGGCACATATAACGGAATTCTCACGTGGGCACCCGACAGGCTTTCTAGAAACGCTGGCGATCTTGGTTCGCTTGTAGACTTAATGGATCAGAGAAAATTAATTCATATTCAAACCTACGGACAGACTTTTTCCAATTCTCCAAACGAAAAATTCTTACTTATGATTCTTTGTTCTCAGGCAAAACTTGAAAATGACAATAAAAGTTTGAATGTAAAAAGAGGGTTGAAAGCAAGATTGGATATGGGCTTACGCCCAAGTCGTCCACCGACTGGATATACAAAGGGTAAGCTGGTTGAAGACAAATGTAAGTCGGTAATTGATTCCGAAAGAGCTCCTATCATCAAACAAGTTTTCGAAAAAGTTGGATATGACGGTTGGAGCGGTAGAAAGGTACACAATTGGTTGAGAAATGACTTAAATTTCAAAACGGAGTTTAACAAACATGTTAGTCTTGGAAATCTTTATCTTATACTGGAAAATTCCTTCTATTGTGGGAGGTTTGAATATCCAGTTGGTTCGGGTAATTGGTATAACGGGGCACACGAGCCGATCATATCTAAAGAATTATTCGATATTGTCCAAACCCAAATAAAAAATCAGACATTAGTTCCACGTTCACAACAAAAAGAATTCGCTTTTACCAAAATTATGACTTGTGGACTATGTGGTTCCGGTATAACTGCTGATGAGAAGTTCAAACATCAGAAAAACGGCAATGTTCACAGATATGTCTATTACAAATGTACCAGAGTCAGAGATCCAAAATGTACTTGCGGATTTATCAACGAAGACGAACTCATTGAACAATTAAAAATCCTTATTGACAGTATGGAGATACAGACAACACCGATGAGAGAAAAGATAACGAATGAGGTTAGAAGATATAAAAAGTTTGAGCAAATGTTGCTCGGTAATGAAAGTCCTATTACCGTGAAGGATATCGATATTAAAAATTATGCGAAGTTTATTTTACAAGAGGGCGAGGCAGAAGAAAAAAGAGAGTTATTAAGATGTTTAAAAAACTCAATTATGATTGAGAATAAAAAAGTTGTTTTAAGGTAAAATCATGCCTAATATTTTGATGGATATATACCTATTTTTTTGATAGAATTGATAAATGACTACCACTGATTCAGTGTCTGATAAAATCGGCATAGTATTAAAGCGTTGGCAGGAACGTTTAATTGATGTATCTAAATCAAATCCATTATTAGGTTTAAATAGATCTAGAGCGGCCAAATTAGAATTAAACAAACCTGATTTAAGCTTTTTACTTAAAAAATTATATATCGATGATAGTTTTATCACCCTACCCTTTGTTCAAAAGAAAATAAATAAAAAAGATTTGTTTTCTGAGAACGATTCAAAGGAGGATTACATATTACACGACGGTGATATAGATTTTATATTTTCTACTCCAAAAGAGTTGCGTGGTAAGATTAGAAAAATTTTCGATAACTCAAAAACAACTTTAACTGAACGTGGTGTTAATACTCTGTACTTAACGATTGGATGCCTAGAATGGGAGGATCCTCTCATGGGCAAATCAGAAAGTCCATTAATAATGATACCTTGTAGTTTTGAAAGTAAGGGGTCAAGTAAAGCTTTGAATTTGATTATGGCTGATGAGGATGTTGTCATTAATCCTGCCATTAAATATTATTTGCAAGAACGGGAAGAGATAGAAATACCGGATATATTACATAACTCAAGTAAGGAAAGTTTGCCGGAAGAAAATCAATTACTTGATGATAAAAAAATTGACGAATATTTAAGTAAGATTGAAAGTTTAGTTAAATTAAATGGATGGAAAGTCACAAGACGTTCATGGCTGGGTGTTTTTAGTTTTGAAACTTTGGCTATATATCAAGATTTGAAGTCTCTTGATAGCCAAGCGAGAACTAACCCTTTGATTCAGGCTATCGCACATCTAAGAAATGATGTTACAGAAAATCTAAAACTAGATAGTGATTTAGACGCATTAGAGACACCCGAAAAGGTACCCGTTTCTGTTGTCGAGATGGATTCAAGTCAATTGAGAGCTTTAACATTATCGTCCCTCGGTTCAAATCTTGTAATACATGGGCCACCTGGTACAGGTAAAAGCCAAACAATTACTGCAATAATTGCTAACGCCCTTGGCCAGAAGAAAAAAGTCTTATTTGTGAGTTCTAAAATGGCGGCGCTCAATGTAGTACATAACAGATTGCAACAAATTGGTTTTGGGCCATTCTGTTTAGAAGCACATGGGGTTAAATCGGGTAAAAGAAAGGTTGTGGATGAATTAAAGAAAGCTCTAGAAATAAATGAGGAAATCAAAGTTGCTCCAAGTCTTGACGAGGATATTTCTAAGTTGGTTGAAACCCGCAGTCAGTTAAACGATTATAGTAAATCTGTGTACAATAAGGATAATCCTCTCGGCATACATCTTTTTTCAGCATACGGGAGATATGAAACTCTTAAAGATGTTGAATTAATAAAGACTCCAATGCCGTGGATAAATATCTTGGACGTATCAAAAAAAGAACTTGAGTACTTTATTGATATTTTGTCAGAAGTTGATAAGAACGCCATGCTTTTATCTGAAAGAGATAAACATCCTCTCAAGGGAATGAAGTCGGAAGGGCTTAATTTGGCTGTTTCTGAATCTATATATGAACATCTAAGCGAGTTGGCTATTTTTTCTGAATCTTTAAATGGACATATAGAAAAAATATCTAATTTTGTTACTAGCCTTGATTTAACAATTCCAGTTTTTATATCCTCAATCGATATTTTTAAAGAGTTGTCTGAAATACAAAATTTGCCTTTCGGTTGGAATGTTCTGGGTATTGAGGATCTAGAACTGCAACTTAAAAAAGTTACTGATTTGTCAAAAGCTTGTGAAGCCAAAATAAATCTACATAAAAAATTAGAGTTGCTATCATCATCTGATCCAGAGAATATTGTTAGTAAACTAAATTTATTTGTCGAAAAATACAAAGATTGGTATTCGAGGTTAAGTCTAAAATATTGGAAAGAAAAGAAAGCTATATTACCAATTTTTGATAAGTTAAAATCTCTTAGCTACAATGATGTTCTGTTAACATTGAATTTCGCTAAAGAAATAATTTCTTTAGATAAAGATATAGTATATAAGCTAGATGATTTAAATATAAAGAATAAAACTTGTCATATAGATCTCAAAGATATAGGTATTATTAGAATAGAAATCCAAACTGCAATTAATGTAAAAAATTGGGTAAATAATATTGGAGCAGTTATCCCAAATACAACTAAATTCAATAGTTTGATTTCAAGTGATATTACTAAATTGGTTAATTGTTTGAACGAAAATAAAGAAACTGTATTAAGTACAATTAAAGAAATTAATAACTATTGGCCTAATGGTTTCTTGAGTGATTATAAAATTGAAACTCTTAAGTTATCTGATGTAGTCAAATATTTAAATCTATTATTATCTGGTCTTAACCAAAAAGGTATCAGAGAACATCAAGTTATTTCCAGAATAATTACGCGGTGTCACGAGAATAAATTATTACCTTTTTTGGAAAAAATTGGAAATCAAAATCTTGAAAAATCTACTAATATTTTTAAAAAGCGATTTTACTCATTGTGGATTGATGCCGTGATTTATTCTAAACCAATATTGAGTGAATTTTCCCAAATTACTCAATTGGACCTTATTAGCAAATTCCGTATCTTAGATGAAAGGATTACTCGACTTTCTGCTATCAATTTGTCTGCTGAACCAGCTCAAATAGCGAGACAAGTAAAAATTGCCCATGCAAATGTCGGTGGTTTTAATGGTGTTGGAATTCTAAGAAAAGAGATGGAAAAAAAGAAAAAATTGAAACCGCTTAGAGTATTGTTTAACGAAATTCCACAAGTTTTACAAGCTTTAAAGCCATGTTTTTTAATGAGCCCATTATCTGTATCAACATTTCTGAAACCAGGAACTTTTAATTTTGACATTGTGATCTTCGATGAGGCGTCTCAATTGCCAACGCCAGAAGCGATCCCATCAATTTTAAGAGCCAAACAAGTGATCGTTGCTGGCGATTCCAAACAGTTACCACCAACATCTTTCTTCAGGACAAATATTTTAGATGATTCTGACGAATGGGACGAACAACAGTCTGATGAACTTGAATCTTTATTAGATGACTGTAAAGCATCCGTGCCTGCTTTTACAGAAACAGACTTAAAATGGCATTATCGTAGCCGTAATGAGGGTTTGATTAATTTTTCTAATCATTATTATTACAATAACCAACTTACGACTTTCCCAACACCTTTTGATAACAATTATGGTGGTGTTATTTCAGAATACGTTCCGGATGGAGTTTGGGACCGAGGTGGCAGTAGAATAAACAGAAAAGAAGCGCGACATACTGCTGGTCTTATTATAAAACATTTTAAAACCGAGCCAGAGAAAACGCTTGGTGTGGTCGCATTAAACTCATCACAAAAAGAAGCTATTCAGGAAGCTTTGGAGGAAGAATTACAGCAAACAGAAAATAAGGAATTCGTTTCCTTGATGGATCCTGAAAGAACTAATCCTTTTTTTATAAAATCTCTGGAGAATGTTCAAGGTGACGAAAGAGATGTAATAATGATTAGTATTGGTTATGGTAAAGCCTCTGACGGTAAAATGACATTAAACTTCGGGCCAATAAATACATCAGGAGGTTGGAGACGCCTAAATGTACTCGTGACTAGAGCTAAATGGAAGACAGTATTAATAACCTCAATTAGGTCATCTGATTTAGTTGGAATTAATCCTGAAAATTTAGGTGCTATAGGTTTAAAGAATTATATTCAATATGCGGAGACTGGCTTTTTAAGTATGAATAGAGAAGCTCCAAGGGTTTTAAATGAAGAGACTAATGACTTTGAAGATTCTGTGCGTAAAGAACTTGAAATGCGAGGTTTTGAGGTTGATGCTCAAGTTGGTGTAGGTTCTTTTAAAATAGATTTAGCCATAAGAGATAAAAATTGCCCGAAAAGTTATGTTTTAGGTATCGAATGTGACGGAGCGACTTACCACAGTTCAAAATCTGCCAGAGATAGAGATATCCTCAGACAAGAGATACTACAAGCTATGGGTTGGAAATTATATAGAGTTTGGTCAACCGAATGGTTTAGAAATAGAGAGCAAGCGGTTCAAAGACTGGTTGAAAATGTTAATCTGGCGGTCAATAACAATGGTTGTAATGGAGTTGCTAAACTCAACAAATCAAATGGACCAATCTTAGATCAAAACTGCGTATTAACTGAGATTCCAGCACGAGTAGAAAGAGTTGGTAAAAAATACGAGAAGTCGTCTTTTAGGATAAATCCGAAGGATTTAATGGTTCCAAGTAAAAATCATAATTTTTCTCATGCACTTCTGACGATTATTGAGGAAGAGGGCCCGATACATCAAAGTGTGCTTCTAGAAAGAGTAAGGGAGTTGTCAAAAATCGGAAGGGTTGGATCAAATATAAACAACAACTTTAATGATGCGATCAAAAGAGTAATAAAGGAAGGGTATGTAGAAAAAAATAAATCAGATAAAGGTTTTCTGTACCTAACTTCCAAGGAGTACGCATCCTTCAGAGTTCCTGCTGATGAAAACTTTGTTAGGCATCTCGGAGAAATTCCTGCTATTGAAATCAAAAATGCAATAAAGTTTTTAATTAAAAATCAATTCGGTTTAGCATATGACAATGCAATTCAAAGTATTAAATTAACATTTCAAGTCTCAAGAGTTGATCCAGAAGAATCTGACCGAATAAAAGATATAATAGATGAGATGTTGCAATCTGGTATAATTGTAAAACATGGTCCGTTACTTAATCTTGTTTCTAGTATATAGTCATTATCATGATAAAGCTTCTAAAGTAAGTCGTGGATAATAATTTATTAAAAAAATTAAGAGATTGGCGGAAAGCGAAAGCTGAATCGGAAGGGGTCCCTGCTTTTCGGGTCTTTTCTAATGCTATTTTGGAAGCTATCGCTAAATTTAAACCTAGAGATAAAGAAGCCCTTTATTCGATAAAAGGTATCCGTGATAGAAAATACAATAAATACGGTGAAGATGTCTTATCTTTGGTTAATGAAGGAGTAGAACAAGAACCTTTCGAGGGTAGTTTTACAGAAGAAAAAGAAAATAAACCACTATCAGTCAGTAGTTATTTAGATTTTCTCAATAATCAATTAGGTAATGAAACAGTTAGAATTCAAGGTGAAATAAGTAGTGTAGATATAAGAGAAAGGGTGATTTACTTCTCATTAAAAGATTCAGGAGACGAAAGTGTTATCAATTGCCTTATTTGGAAAAATGTCTATGATCTAGGTGGAGTAAAATTTGAAATAGGAATTGAAGTAATTTTGAATGGTTATTCCGATATTTATAAACCTCAAGGACGCTTATCGTTTAAAGCATCATCTGTAGAATTAGTCGGTGAAGGTGCTTTACGAATTGCTTACGAAAAGCTCAAAGCGAAATTACAAAAGGAAGGGTTATTTGATAAGGTGAGGAAGAAACTTATTTCTCCATATCCCAGTAGAATTGGTTTAATTACTTCAAAGAATGGTGCTGTGATGGCAGATTTTATTACTAATATAGGGAAGTTTGGATATAAGATATCTTTCATAGATTCAAGAGTAGAAGGCCAGTTGGCTACTGAAGAATTACTAAATTCTATAAAAACATTTAAGAATATGGACATAGATGTCTTAGTGATCATCCGGGGTGGGGGCTCAATGGAATCATTTTTACCTTTTAATAATGAAATTCTTGTCAGAGAAGTGGTGGATTTCCCCGCTCCCGTTTTAGTTGGAATTGGACACGAAAAAGATGTATCTCTTTTAGCTTTAGCGTCAGATGTAATGGTTTCTACCCCAACGGCGGTTGCAAATTTTCTAAACGAATCATGGGAACAAGCTGGATCCATAGTTAACCTGTCAGAACAAAAAGTTTTTAGGAAATTCCAATATACAATACAAGAAAATATAAATGGTGTTAGAGATAACTTGAATACGATAAAAAATGCTTTCCAAAAGATATTTAATGATTTTTCAAGGGCACAAGA
>JAPLZG010000014.1 GCA_026395155.1 Candidatus Tayloriibacteriota bacterium
GATAGTATGTAATGATGTTTTACCAAGTCAAACTTTATAGTCTTTTAACATTATGCTAATATTGTGAGTATGTGTAATCCCGTTAGAAATCATACAGTTAAGATGCTAATATAGCTTTAAATAATGATATTTATAAATTTAAACCAAATTGTATATACGGGGCGGAAATATTTTTAATTCGAACACTTAATAGTAAAATGAAAAGTATATATAATTAATCAATTAATAAAATAGGAGAAAATAAAATATTTCCTATTTCTAACGGGATGAAAGCATTTTTTAAGATAATCATTTCTTCAGTTATACAGTTTGAGGCAAGACTTATTTTGAATAAATATAAGCCAAAAATAGTTGCTGTTACAGGAAGTGTTGGTAAGACATCCACAAAAGATACAATATATTCTGTTATGTCTACCTCATTTTATGTTAGAAAAAGCGAGAAGAGTTTTAATAGCGATATTGGGATTCCTCTAACAATTTTAGGTTGTAATAATGCTTGGTCTGACCCAATAATGTGGATTTGTAATATTTGGGATGGTATTAAACTATTAGTTTTTAAAAATAATTATCCAGAATGGCTGATTTTAGAAGTTGGAGCTGATCGTCCAGGAGATATAAAAAATGTTACAAAGTGGCTCAAACCAGATGTTGTTGTTTTGACTAAATTTGCGAAAACACCTGTTCATATTGAGTTTTTTAAAAACAGAGATGAAATAATTAAAGAAAAAAAATATTTAGTTGATGCATTAAAACACGGAGGCACTTTAATAGTAAATGGAGATGATGAGGATTCAATGAAAATTAGAGAATCTTCAAAGAATAATTCAATTGTTTATGGTACTGATAAAGTTTCTGATCTTGTCGCATCAAATATTGAAATTAATTATTCAGAAGATAAAAAACTATGTGGAATGGCTTTTAGAGTCAATTATAATAATGATAGTGTTCCTGTTGTTATGAAGGGGTCTTTGGGTTCTCAAAATATTTATTCAGCATTAGGTGCTTTTGCTGTTGGATTGTCCCAAAAAATAAATTTAACAACTGCTGGGATTTCTCTTTTGAATCATGATACTCCTCGAGGTAGAATGAAAATTATAAGAGGTATAAAGGATACAACTATTATAGATGATACTTATAATTCTTCTCCTGTTGCGCTTGCGAGTGCTTTAAATACGTTGAAAGAAGTTAAAGTAAAAAATAAAGCTAGAAAAATTGCTGTCCTTGGAGATATGATGGAGCTCGGTAAACATTCTGCCGATGAGCATTATAAGGCAGGGCAGTTTTTAGCTGATATTTGTGATAATCTTTTTACTGTGGGGATTAGGGCTAGAAAAATTGCAGAGGGTGCCCTTGATACAGAAATGAGCGAAAAAAATATTTTTCAGTTTGAGGATTCTGTTGAGGCTGGTAAATTTCTTCAAGAATTTATAAAGAAAAATGATATTATTTTGTTAAAAGGTTCACAATCTACCAGAATGGAAAAGGCTGTTTTAGAGATTATGGCAGAGCCAGAAAAGGCGGGAGAGCTTTTGGTGAGGCAGGAGGAGGAGTGGCTTAGCAGATGAATGTAGAATATTGAATATTGAATGTAGGTTGAGGCGGGAAAAGGTCCGACCTTACCTCCCCGAATGATTCGTTCAGGCGGGAATCACAAGAAACCCGCCCGGATGAATTCCCCGCCAGAATGATTCTTTCGGGCTGGCGTTCGGGCGGGGGTCGGACCTTAAAGAGCCATAGAAAATTAAAAAAAATGTCTGAAGAAATTAAAACAATAAATTTTGAAAGAGTACCGTTGAAAAACAGATTGGGTTTTCAAATTGTTCTTATGAAAATTATGCTTGGTGAAAACTCAACTCACGAAGCTCAAAATGAATGGGCAGATAGATATGGAAAAAGGGTTAGTGATATTATAGATGCTA
This sequence comes from Candidatus Tayloriibacteriota bacterium, assembly GCA_026395155.1. Classification (GTDB taxonomy): domain Bacteria; phylum Patescibacteriota; class Minisyncoccia; order Phycocordibacterales; family GWA1-40-21; genus Bog-1340. The sequence goes on from JAPLZG010000014.1 coordinate 1,920, forward strand.
CAAATAGATCAGAAAGTCCAATATTGAGACCATTGATTATGTCTGGAGATTCTGTTCAATATAAAGAAGCATCAAAGATGTTGATTGAAATACTTAAATCAGAAGAAATGGGGAAGGCGGCGTAGAGTTTTATAAGTTTTTTGAGAAGTCGGGTAATTAAAAAACTTTCTAAAATTAAATAAAAAAACCACCTCACACAAGTGCAAGGTGGTTTTTCTTGCTACATGTGTGGGTGGCTACGGTTTCTTCCAGCCGATTTCTTCAGCCAGTTTGCCCAGGGCGGCGAGGTCAATACACTGCGGGTGGGCAGGTGTTTCTGTGTTCAACACCTTAACATTCTCATCACTCTTCTGACAGAAACAGCAGGTATGATTCTTATCCATGCGTTTTCTCCTTTCGTTTTGTAATTCTACTTTGATTGAACGGTCCATTTATTAAATTACTCTTTATTATAAAAAATGCAAGAGAAAAGTAGTTTCGATTCCCCGACGCGAATAATTTACGGAGAAATGTGAGTACACTTTCGGTCAGGAATAATATATTTGTCGTCACAAATAAATTTTTACGACCCTGACTCGCTCCCAAGTCTGCTGACTTGGGTCCCGCTCCGTCTTTCGATTCCCCGTAAGGTCTACAGAAAACATAATCACCCAACACAATACTTTGTGTTGGGTTCGTTGTTTCTGTGACCCGTCTGTATGGCTTTCAGAACTGGTTAATAAGAGAGATTATATCAAAATAAGCATAAAAGAACTAGAAACAATAATTATTTAATGGTTATATTTAAATTTTTTAAAATTGTTTCGACTATGGTTTGGGTTTTTGCCTTTTTCTTCTGGCTATCCTCTAATCGCTATACTATATTTTTAGTTTTTGCAAACGTATTAAATATTTTTGAGTTCTTCCAAGAATTCTTCTAGTGTACAGTTTAGATGTCTAGTTACTTTTTTATAATCTTCTTTTGATACAACACTTCTTTTTTTATCATGTAGGCAGTGTACTTGCCACATACTATGTGGAACAATATCAGAACCTTGAAATACATCAAAATGCACAGCACTTCCAGTTTTATTATAAACCATAATCTCACGGAACCCCTTGGTTTTTGCAAGTTTTTCTACCGCCTTTATATAAATATTAAGCGGGTAGTTTAGCTTCTGCATAGTAATCAGGAGTTATTACTTTAAAATGTTTTGCAACGAGCTGTCGCATCAGGCTAGTAAAGATATTGTTTAATTTTTCTTTATCTTCTTCATC
>JAPLZG010000075.1:0-1460 GCA_026395155.1 Candidatus Tayloriibacteriota bacterium
GGTGTAAAAAGACATGGAGAACACGTCAAAAGAAACGTGGTAGGAAAAAGATTCGCGTAACAACAAACATTGTTGCGGATGTTCTTTTGCGAGGAGAAACATTGTCACAACGTTCAAGAAGAGGTCGATTATCAAAACGACAATGTTTACTGCGATATCACAGAGCTCTTGATAATGCTCAAACCAAAGAGTTATTTCCAAAAATTCCAAAAGGGAAACTAATTTTGATTGTTGATGGTTTGTGGACGATGAGCGATAGAAAGAGATATGTTATTTACCTAATGGCGTTACGCCCCATCGACAAATCACAAGCATTTCTTGTACCGCCAACAATTCTTTCAGGGAGTGAAATTCGTAGAAAATGGGAAACTGCAATAGAGTCAATACCGCCGATAATTAAACGGCGCATCATTGCCCTTGTTTGTGATGGAATTTCAGGGCTTCCTAATATTGCTAAAAATAAAAACTGGATTGTCCAACGTTGCAATTTCCACTTCATCAAGGTTATGGAGAGATTTCGTGGAAAAAAGAACAGCCATATAAAAGATAAAGAATTGCGTGAAGATATATATCAAACGATAAGAAGTGCAATGATTGTTCCTTACGGAAAAAACTACGATAACATTCTTCAACATTTGGAAATGCTCATTACTGACAGCAATTGTCCCAAATGGGTTAGATTTCATGGAAATGAATTTATGGAACACAGAGAAGCGTTTAGAGCATACCTGAGATATCCAGAATACAATCTTCCTTTTACAACAAGCAGTATGGAAAATTTATGCAGTTCAGTTAGAGACTTGCTTCGCCGTTTCCGTGGATTTAAAAGCGAAAAATCTTTATCAAAATGGATAAAAGAATTTGTTAAACTAAAGGAAAAAATAACTTGCAATGGAAAGAATCAACCAAATTAAAGTATTAATACTAAGCAGTTTGCTCCTTCTGGTCACAAAATAAAAAACCAGAAAAATATCCTGGTTTTTATATTTGTGCCGAGACCCAGGGTCGAACTGGGGACATCTTCCTCTTCAGGGAAGCGCTCTACCAACTGAGCTATCTCGGCATATACTATTTAATTTTAAAAAATCAATCTCTAAACTACTGATAAAATATCATATCTCAAGATAGCGAAGTTGCAAACTGCCTGTCCGCCAAAATTAAAATTCTGATTTTAATTTGGAGGAAGCTATCTCGGCATATACTATTTAACTTCAAAAAATCAATCTATCAAATTGATATATTTCTCATATTACACTATTTAGAAAATTTTTTCCAGTGGTAGATAAAACTATTTTAGCCAACTTGGAAGATTGTCTGTTGCTGATTTTACAGTGTTTAAATTATCTTGGAGACCGCCGTATGCACCAGTAATGGTATTAATATATGGTTGAATAAAATAGAAAGCGCCGACTGAAACACCAATGATTAATGTCCAATAAAAAACTCTAAAAATAAGAGAC
>JAPLZG010000075.1:1525-4421 GCA_026395155.1 Candidatus Tayloriibacteriota bacterium
ATTCCCCTAAGAATTTTATTATTTTCTTTTGATAATTCGTATGTCTTTTGCAAAATTTCTTTTTCTTCTGGAGTCATGCAAATATTATAGCATATTTAAAAAATACCAATATACGAATGTTACTAATACAACGAATGAATACGAATAAGAAAATAATTAGACTGGATTCCCGTCTGCACGGGAATGACAATACAAGATTTTGCAATGTGCCCTCGGTAGGACCGTGAGTACACTTATCTCCTCTTACAGAGGCAGTACCCCCCGATGGATAATTTTTTTGTTTTGAAAAACTCAAAATTATACTCATCGGGGCTTCGATTCCTAACATAAGTAACATCCTAGTTACTTACTCCGAGGGCACAAATTGTGGGTCACAACTTTTGTCTTTCATGAATTCAAGACAAAGTCGCCACCCCCGCCTCCTTCGCAGAAGCTCAGTCCGGCCGGCACATTACAAAAGAAATCATCTTTTATTTAGATGATGATTTCCTATATTTGTAATGTGCCCTCGGTAGGAAATCTTTCATTACATGAACAGTATACCTTTTCTGTTTTCTGTTCGTGCAGACAACTCCAGAAAAACTATCAAAGGTTTTCGATTCCTACACGAAAGTGCCACCCGGCACTTTCTCGGGGACACAAAATAAAACTGTCTTTCGTCAGTTTAATTTTGTGCCCTCGGTAGGAATCGAACCTACATTTAAAGTTTAGGAAACCCTTGTCCTATCCATTGAACGACGAGAGCAGACTTGTGAAATATAGCATAAAAATAGTAAAACAAAAAACATCCGCTTTTGACGGATGTTTTTTAATTACATACTTTTTACTTTTAATTTTGCTTGTCTATTTTTGTCTAATTTGGGAAGTCTGATTGTAAGTAGACCATTTTTATTTATTGCTTCAGCATCTTCAACCTCAACTTCTTGGGGGAGTATTATCGTTCTTGAAAAAGAACCCCAATAAAGCTCTCTGTGGAAGAAATCATCATCAGAAAAATCTCGAGCTTCTTCTCTCTTTCCTTTAATAGTTATCATGTCTCTGGTTATTGCAATATCCAAATCCTCTGGCTTTACACCAGCCACCATTGTCTTTAATACGATTTCACTCGGAGTTTGATACATATCGACAGCAAGCTGTCCTTCCGTTTCAGACTCCATTTCATCAAGCTCTTCTTCTAAATGTTCTGCAATTTCCTGATCACTGTTTTCATCATCTACTTTTATTATTCCTGTTAATCTCTCAAAAAATGATTTCTTTTTTGTCATCTTTTTATTTTTATTAATTAATTTCTAATAAATGATATTTAATTTTAACTCGAAGTCAACATTTTCTTTATTGGACGGATTTTTATATTTTTTATTCTTTCAAATAATAATAATACTATTATAACAAGAATCCAGATTCCTTCCAGGGCCATAAAAGAATTTTGGCTACTTCCAGCCATAAAGAAGTTGAATAATGAATGAACAATTATAGCACATATAAGGCCTGCTATAGTCCAAATAAATTTCTTTAATTTACTATCATAGAAGTTAAAACCGATAAACATTCCTATAGTTACTGATGATACAGTATGAAGAAGTGTCGCTCCAATAAAACGCATATTTCCAGTAAGAAGTCCAAAGATCATTTTGTTTTTAATCATTGGATCGATTAGAAACATAACATTTTCTATTTCAGCAAAACCAATCGCAATAGTTATCATATAAATCATTGGGTTCGTCATCAGCTTTTGATCTTAATACTAAAATATATGCTAAGACAAATTTACATACTTCTTCAATGATAGGAGCAAAAAGTGATACGAGTAGTAATCTATTTAAAGCGATGTTTTGCGTTTCTGATATGTGTTTAAACCAAGACAGTATCGGTTTAAGGAAATCTAATGAAAATAGTCTTTCAGTATTTATTCCATATGCCATTTTCTCTAAATATAAAGACAAAAAAACAGCAGCTATTCCACCAATAAAAGCAAGTAAAATCATACTTTTTGGTTCGGGTTTTTTTTCATCTTCTCTAAGCCAGAAAAAGAGCCAGATAAACGCCGGTAAGATACCACCAAGAAGAGCATATATAATTGGAGTTATGTTATTCAAGTTTATACTTATTTATTAGAATATTGATTTTCACGTTAAGAAAATGAAATTCAATATGATATTTTATTTTAAAAAACTAAACCGGCCATTTCTCTATCATTATAAGACTTTTTGATTCAGAAAGCGACTGCCAGATTTCTTCTGTGAGAAAAGGCATAAAAGGATGCAGGATAATCAATATTTTACTAAGTGTTTCTAGAAGGAATTGCTTTCTGGATTCTTTCTCCAATGTCGCTGATTCACGCAGATTGGACGCAGATGACGCGGATTCAAATAGGAAGATTTTTTTACTTTCTTCTAATATTACGTCTGCAAGGTTATCCCAAATATAATGGTAAATTTTCTCACCAGCCATATAAAATCGATAATCCTCCATATCTTTTGTAATATCTTTTATTATTTCTTCCTGTTCTTTAATTAGAGAAGAGTCTTTTTCTGAAAAGGTAGAAAAGTTTTCATCATGTTTTGTGTCTTTAGTATTTTCTAAAATAAATCTTGATACATTCCAGACTTTATTTGCAAAGTTTTTATAGCCCTTAATTTTATCTTCAGAAATATTCATATCTGTGCCAGGAGTATTTCCTATAACAAGTGCCATTCTACCAGCGTCTGCACCAAATTTGGCTGAAATATCTAGTGGATCGATACCATTTCCCAAAGTCTTGCTCATTTTTCTTCCTTTGGCATCGCGAACTGTTCCGTGAAGATAAATAGTATGAAAGGGGATTGTTCCTATATTGTATCCAGTCATCATAATCATTCTTGCAACCCAGAAGAAAAGGATTTCATAACCAGTCTCA
>JAPLZG010000121.1 GCA_026395155.1 Candidatus Tayloriibacteriota bacterium
CCCGTATCGTCACAGCAAGAAGCAATATAATGATTCACGGTAGAAAACTTCTTAAAGATTTCAGTATTTACATCTAAATTCAAAGACGCCCCGCCAGCCATTACCAAATTATTGCTTTCTCCGCCTATATGCTTTAAAACCCCACCTATATCTCTTACTCTCTGATCGGAAAATAATTTCTGTACAGAAGCACTAAAGTCAACAGCGTTTTTATTACTAACAAGGGCATTTCCTACTTCTATGTCTGGGAAAAGCTTTTCTAAAATCTCGGCACTATCTTGATAAAAATATGTTCCTAATTCATGAGAAACACTTTCAAGTTTATCGATTATTTTTTTCCTGGGGGTTCCATAAGCGGCTAGGGCCATCATCTTACCTTCGCAAAAAACTTCACCATATAAAAAATGGGAACAGGCACCATAAAATTTCCCGTTAATCATGCCGTCGATTTCAACATCAGCTCTCTTAATATTATTCCCTTTGCCCACATAAACCCCAATACATTCTCCCTTTTTGTATAATTCATTGTAGTCTCCACCACCATCGCAAGTAACAATAATCGCATCCTTAAAATCTGACATTAAATATGTTGCGGCATGTGCCAAATGGTGATTTACAATATACACTTTTCTTTTTTTTCCAAGGATACTAACTTTCTTCCAGTATGGCTCTCTAGGTAATCCCGTTTTTAAATCAAAAACATCCTCGTTTTTCAAATGCGGATTTTGATGTGTCGTCATTGTCCAATAAGCAACGTCATCCGCACTCTTTTTTAGATAAGATAATCCGTAACGAACTAAATATTCCATTTCTTTCTTATTATCAAATCCTTTTTTCTTTATTCTAAAAATCCTTTCGGCTTCCAAAACCAGAACCACACGATCACCTACGGCAAAAGAGACCGATGAATCATGAACGTTATATGCTATACTACAAAAAAGTTGTTTGTTCATATATTTAAATATACTATACTATAACAATTAATTATGAAAGAGCTTGATTTAAAAAAATACTTGGCTAAATATAAAAATACCAACGTCGATTTTTATCGATTTCCAGGTAATTATGGAGACTCTCTGATTTGGCATGGAACAAAAAAGTTGCTTTCGTCACTTAATATCTTAGAACGAACAGTCGATATTTCTTCGCCTAAATTTAATGATGTACTGTTTATAGATGGTGGTGGTAATTTAGTGGATTATTATTCCGATGTCAGAGATTTTTTGATTAAAAAACCGTCTTTATATAAAGAGATAGTCATTCTTCCACATACGATATTTGGCGATAAGCAAATAGAGGTACTGAATAATATTTCAAGCGACCTAACGGTTTTTTGCCGTGAAAAAGTCTCTGCAAAATTCTTAGAAAATAAGCTAACTCATGGTAAAGTATATTTATGGCATGACTGTGCGTTTTATAACGAGTTTGCTCAGATACCTGAGGGAAGTGGTACTTTAAATGCATTTCGCTCGGACATCGAATCAGTATTGAGTAAGAAACCTGAATCAAATAAAGATGTATCATATAATGGGTATGCCACTAAACCACTGGATGAGTTGATCGAAGTTTTACAAAAATACATACAAATAAACACCGATAGATTACATATAGCTATAGGTGCTACACTATTAGGAAAACAGGTGAAGTTATTTCCAAATTCATACTATAAAAACAAAGCTGTATTCGATTATTCCCTAAAAAGGTTCCCAAACATAAGCTTCGTCGAAAAATTTAATAATTAAAAAATATGCTTAATTTAAAAACAATATCAAAAATATTTTCAGATTTTCTTACAGGTGTACCGACTGTTTATGAATCTGAAAATCAATTAAGTCGGCTCATAAGATTAAATATGGAAATGAACCGAAAATTATGGAATCTTGAAGATTCTGCAAGAATGACCGAACTTGGTTCAGAGCATGTAGCTAAACCTAAACAAGAAATAGATAAAAACAATCAAATTAGAAATAATCTGATAAGTAAAATGGATATCGAAATTACGAAACAAATGGGTATTTCGTCTGGTCCCCAAGAACAACTTTACAGTGAAAGTCCAGGTATGATCATAGATAGACTTTCAATCCTATTTATCAAACTATCGGTTATTCGTAGTTTATTACTAGTAATTGAAGAAAAGGATCTACTAGAAGAATATACAGAAAAAGAAAATATGATTTTAAATCAAATAGAACATATCGGTAATTTTTTAAATTCTTATTTTACCAAACTTGCACACAAAGAAGTTTTTTTTGAGATAATGCAACCTGTCAAAATTTACAATGATGACAGAATCAGAAAGTACATTAAGGCTCTCGCCTAAGACCAGAAAAGGTTACAACGGCGTGTAACTTTTACACCCTATCCTGTGTCACTTTTGTCACTTTTTGTAGACGCACGAGAAGGGTCTCTGCGGTCTTACAAAAACGCCTAAAATAACCTTATGGGGTAAAGAACCAGAAAGTTCTATCACGATTAGGGGCACATTTAAAAAATAACGCTGTGAAGCGTTTTTTAAATGTGCACCCAGAGTAAGCAACTAGGATGTTGCTTACGTTAGGAATCGAAGCCCCATTGAGCATATTTTATGAATTCTGATGAAATAAAATATCCAATGGGGGTACTGAAACTGTAAGTTTCGATAAATGTACTCATGGTCCTATCGTCCGTCACGTTTTTAAGAATTTAGGATGGTACCTAAATTCTTAAAAATATCTTTAGTCGAGGGAGATAAGTTTGTTTGTCTGCAAACAAACGGTCCTACATTTTTTATCTTAACTCTAATAGGTATCGAACTTTGTTAATTACTATAGTTTTTTTGATAAAAATGATATATTTATCAAATGAAACCTGAAGAAATCCAAATTAACGAAACTTCACCAACCAAAGAAAGAAGCCCTGATTATCCAAAAATCTTACTCGAGATAGAAGAGGCTCTTAATACTGGAAACGAAATTGAATATATTAAAGAAAGAATTGCTTCATTAACAAAATTGTCACAGAGGGGTGAAATGTCACACATGTTCCACTCCATTCACCACGGGTTCATCGGCCCAGAAATGGTAATTAGGCGCAATGTGATGGTAGACCCTCTTACATTAAACGACGATAGTATATATACTGAACTTTTTGAAACGATTAAGCTCTTTAAGAATATGAAAGAATGGGAAGGCAAAACAATAAGAGAAATTATTCCAAGTGCAATTGGAACAACATTGGCGAGATATTTCGGAAATATAACTGCTTATAGTGATACTGAAAGTAAAAATCGTGAATTTTATCTAAATCATACTGTTTCTGAAAGTGAAGCAGTGTCTCTAAGAGAGCTTAAAGGAAAAAACCTTGCTGTCTGTGCAGAAAAGGCAGCAGTTGCAGAAAACTTACTTTCATTTGTTGGTTTAGAAAGTGATATTATAGCTTCAATTCATTGTCGTATTCCATCAGAGGACCAGGAGGTTCCACATTACTTTATTTTGCTTCACGCTCCCAGCACTTATGTGATTTATGACCCAACCAACCCAGTATTGTCCTTGAACGAAAAAAGAGAAGTTGTTACTTTTGCTCCAGCAATGTATCAAATAAATGATGACCAGGCTAAATCCTTGATTAACGGTGGTGTAATGAAAGTTGAACACACAGACGAACTTATAAATAAGGACGGAAGCAAAATACAAGAAAAATCTAATAGGACATACTCAGGGCCTAAGCAGAATTAATACAGAAAATATAATGATACTATTTTAAATCATCTCCCCCATATACCTGACCTTTTTCCCCATCTCTCTCCAATAAAACTCACCCCCTCAAAATAATTCAACCAATCTTCCGCGCGTAGTCCGCGACTAGTCTGCGTGAAGTCCGCATAAGTTTATAATTCCAATATTAATTTCTCCAACGCCACAAAAAAATCCCCATTACCCCTATGCGCTTCGTGATACATAGATACAAGTTTAAAAGAAATTTTTTCTAATTCGCCTTCTTTATAATTTCTGCGAAATTCTCTAGCTTTTTGAAATGGATATGGTTTCATATTTGCTTCATCCGGGCTTTTACACTTTTGAGCGAGCAACATGCTTTTTACCTGCCAGAAAAATATCCCATGAATTTCTTCAGCTGGGACTTGTTCTTCCAAAGCATCCTGAAATAAAACCCACAAACTTTTCTTATCTTTTCTCCCTAAAGCATCAGCAAATTCAAAAAAATCTATTTTTTCTCCTTTTAAAGCAAGGGCTTCTTTTTTGGATAAAACTTTTTCTGCTTTTACAAATTCTTGTGTCTTTCCGGCGGATTTTTCTATCTTTGCAAGACTAACTTTATCCATTTTTCCTTCTACAAAGATAAAAATATTTTCAGATTTTGAAATCTCTTTTATATTTTTTAAAATCAATTCTTTATTTTCATCATTATCAAAGGTTTTGAAAAGAAAAATTATATATTTATTTGAAAAAAGAGCCTGACTTCCAGAAAGCTCAGTTATTTTTTCCACAGTTAAACTTTCTTCTCCTATTTTTATTAGAGTTGCATCTGGTTTTTTGGCAAGCAAAGAATCAATAGTGACTTTCGCCTTTTTTCTTGCAGATTCTATATCTGAGCCGTAATAAAAATAGATCATAAATTAGTTTATTAAGTTCACCCAATAAAGCTTTGACTGATGAAAAATCATAGATTTTTCGGTCCCACAACCAGTACACTGGTGGGGGACGTCAGTCAAAGATTTATAGGGTAAAAAGTTTGTAAAGTTTATAAAGTCAAATAATATCACTTCAGTAAGATTATAGCACTTACCGCGATAGCTGCAGTTTCTGCTCGAAGAACTTGTTTACCCAAGGAAACACTTTTAATCCCTTTTTGCTTAAAAAATTCTCTTTCTTTATCACTCCAACCTCCCTCAGGACCCACTAACGCAGCGATACGCTTCGACTGGATCCCCGCCTCAGTTGAGGAGGGGTGTTGAGTCTGCGAAACGGGGTGGTTGTGGCATTCTGATGCCGGGGCGGTTGAAGATGCTAGGATGGATTCCTGCCTTCGCAGGAATGACAGACTAGAGAAAGGTTCCCCATCAAAATCCAACACAAAAAGTTCTCCACTGAAGTTTTCAATAGCTTTCTCTAAACTTTCCGGCTCAAAAATTTTAGGAAGTTTTACTTTTCCAGATTGTTCACTCGCTTCCTTTGCAATCTTTACTAATCTTTCAATATTCAAATCTTTCTTTTCACTTCTCTCTGAAATTATCGGGTGAAATGCAGAAACACCAATTTCTGTACATTTTTGTACAATCAATTCAAAATTGTCTTTTTTTATTACTGATTGAAATAAATGAACCTCAGGAGACGCCGACTCATGTGGACTTGACGCAGACAAACACGGATCATTTTCTTTATCAATAATCAAGACAGCCTCCTTTTTTGAAAGGATTTTAAAATGTGCTTCATATTCAAAACCATTTCCATTAAAAAGTATTATTTTGTCTCCAGATTTTAATCTAAAAACTCTTCCCCATTGATTAAGGAATTCAGAATCATCAATCCTTATTTCTTTTCCTATTTCTATATTTTTATTTATGTAAAATCTATGTAAGCGCATAAGATAGGTGTTAGGTGCTAGGTTTTAGCAGTTAGAAAAACCAATACCAATACTAACAGAAATTGGACTATTTTCAATAACAAATAATAGCA
>JAPLZG010000048.1 GCA_026395155.1 Candidatus Tayloriibacteriota bacterium
ATTTTCTTTAATATTTTTCTTTATTGCATTTATTGGATGTAAAGCATTTTGGTGTCGTTTTAAATCAAATTTTCTTTTAGTTCTATAATTACACGACGCACAATTAAAAAAACATTGTTCCATTATTAATTATGGTATATGTTTATTTCTTATATAATTATTTTTACTATGAAAAAACTATTTGTACTAGGAGGACTCATTTTTTTATCCATTTTTGGTTTTGCTATTTTTAATTCTCAGAAACAAAATGATTCTAATACAACTGCATCAATCGTGCCAACTATAAAACAAGAGATTTCTAAATCACCATTACCACAAGAGACGGATATTATTCACACATTTTTCAACCTGGTTGATACTGGTAAGCCAAGTGAAGCTGTTATGATGATGACTCAAAACATCATTAGTAATGAAAGTATTAAACAGTCATGGGGTGTGCAGTTGAATGCAGTGAAATCTGTTAAAGTAAGTAAAATTGAAGAATCATCAAGAACTGATTGGTCGGAGACAAAACATCAGTATATGGTAACTCTTGATATAGTTATGGATTCAAACTCAGCCAATAATCCTATTCCATATTATGGTTTTGAAAAGGGAGAAAATATACGATTTATTAATCTTATAAAAGAGGGGAATCAGTGGAAGATTGAAGGCATAGCTACAGGCCCATAAATGAAAAAGCCATAGGTTTTTATGCTATGGCTTTTTTATGGCAAGATCTACTTAATCATTATCTCTATCAGATTCATGATTTGAACTATTTGTATTTTTTCGTGCAACTTCTCTTACAACTTGTCCATGATTTTCTTTATGTCCACGTACATTATTAGTTTTATTCTTATCCTCGTTTATCTCATTCAGTTCATTTACATCATCATTATCTTCATGCTTTGGTGAAGGGGAAATTGATGGGACAGGTGAAACTGAAGGGAGAGGGCTTGACGTTATTGTTGGACTCACAATTGGTGTTGGTATTTCAGTTGGAAGAGTGGTTGGTATTGCAGTTGGGACCACATAGATGTATGGAATAAGTCGAGAAACATCCGTTCCATGCATACCTTGATATACACTCGTCATATCCGCTCCACATTGAAAAAAAGTTGAACCACCAACATTTATTAATGTTGTACCTCTTGGTCCTGAATGAGTAGCGCCAAGGGGAGATATGTCATACTGTTGGCCAAAAATTGTGACAACACAAGGGGTTGAAGCTTCTACGCTTTTTGCTGAGGATGCAAACTTAAGCCCTCCGACTGAAATGATTCCTGCTGTAATAACTCCAACCAGAATTTTTTTATACATTACTATGTTTACGTTTTTCATATTTATTTTATGAATATTTTTTAATAACTATTAATAGCACCATAGTACAGTGAGAGAGGTTAAGAGGAGATTAAGAGAGTAATTATGCTACTATTAATTTATGTTTAAGACATATAATGTTGAGATTAAAAATCTCATTTCAAAAAAAGATCCATCAACAGATTGGAAGAAAGTTCTAGATAATCATAAAGAGATGATAGCAAAAATACAGCATGAGAGACTCATTCATTTACTTGTAACAATTTTCGTAGGTAGTGTTATGACGACCTCTTCATTTATTGTTATTGTAACCAAACAACTCGAACTTCTTGTTATTGCTCTTCCACTATTAATTCTATTTACCGCATATTTATTCCATTACAGATATTTAGAAAATACAACTCAATCGTGGTACGTTCTTGAAGATGAGATAAAAAAACACTAAAGTTGTTTTTGAATATCGGATGAAATATTCTCAATCGTTTGTTCTCCATTTATTTCTCGAAGGATTCCATCACTCTTCATTAATTCTAAAATTGGAGAGGTGTGCTTATGGAATTCTTCTAGTCGGTGTTTTATTGCAAGCGGCTCATCGTCAACTCGTTTTTTTAATTCGCCACCACAATCACATATTTTTCTTTGGGGATCTAAAAAGATGCTGTACCCTTTTTTACATAG
>JAPLZG010000067.1 GCA_026395155.1 Candidatus Tayloriibacteriota bacterium
AAATTGATTTTTCAAAATCATAAACAATATCTCCACCAATAGAAGATTTCAAAATAGAATATTTCAAAGCAGAAATTCCGACAATTTTGGCAATTTCTTCTTTTTCTTCTGCTGTAAAATCTCGTTCAGTAATTTTTTCACGAATCATATCTAAAGAATCTTTAATCAAAGATTCTCCAGTGACCACATTGCCTTTCCTAGAAGACATTTTTCCAGACTCTAAACGCATCATCCCATGAGCAATGTGTTTCATCTTCGCTTCAATTTCAGGTTTAATTAAAGAAATAGCTTTTTGTACAACTTTCATATATTCAGTTTGCTCTGTAGCTGTGGTCACCACAGAAAGATCTAATTTTTTAGAAAACAAATTATCTTTTTTGAATTTTGTTAAAGTTAGACCAAGTTCTTTAGTCTCATAAGTAGGCAAACCTTGTGAATTTATAAAAACTCGAGTGTGCAAGCCATAATTTTCTCCTTTAAAAATAATTGCACCTTCACTTCTATCAAAAATCCCATTGTCTATATTATTTTGAACAATTTTAATACCTATTGGAGTAGTCTCACTTTCAAAAAAATATTTATCAAACTTTGTACCAAGAATTTTATAGATTTTTTCAAACTCTTTCAAAGAAAACTTTCTTCCTATTCTATAAAGCTTATTTAATTCTTTATCTTCTCCTGAATAAACTTTTTTATTTATTTCTATAATTTCTTTTTTTGCTGTTTCATCTGATTCATAAGTTGTAGCACCTAGAGCATATGCTTTCCCCCAAATACTGAGATCTTTTACATCTCCGACCTGACCATAAAAAAAATATTTCTTTACGGATGGATCATCTTTTATCATTTTGTTTGCTCCCCAAAGAGTTTTGGCAACGTGAAGACCGACATCACCTTGATAGCAAGCTCTTATAACTTTTGCACCATTTTCTTCTAGAACTCTTGATATCGCCTCCCCTATTGCATTACTCATTAGGTGACCAATATGAAATTCTTTGAAAGGGTTTGGGTCAGTATATTCAATGACTGTTTTTTGTTTCTTAAGATTTTTATTTTTTCCAAACTTTTTTTTTTGTTTCTTAAGATTTTTATTTTTTCCAAACTTTTTTCCAGGCTTAAGTATTTCTTTTGTTTTGTTTTTAAAAAAATAATTTGATAAGTAAAAATTTATAAACCCTGGACCTGCAACTTCTACTTTTTCTATTAATTCAAGCTTTCTTTCAAGAATCTCAGCAACAATCTTTTCTGCAAGTTCTCGAGGATTTTGTGATACAATTTTTGAAAGAACCATTGCCACATTAGAAGAATAATCCCCATGAGAAATATCCTCTGGATGTTCTAATCCGATTTTAGATATTTTTGATTCTTCGATTTTTAACTCCCAAAGAGCCGTCTTTATTGAGTCTATAATAACTTCTCTAATTTCCATAGTTTAATAATACTTTAAAATGAGAAAAATAAAAAGGGCGGATTTTCGCTTCGCGAAAATCCGCCCTTTACGCACCATGTCCATTACTTCCTATCACGAACGGTAAGAGCGAGTAACACCGTCTCCTTATTAAGAGAAGTAGAAGAACAGTGATCCTGTCTAAAGACTACACTTGTTGCATATCTTGATGCTCCACGATCAGAATTACCTGTCCAATACCAGACATCAAATTCAAATCCTTGTATTGACTTTCTATAAGCAAAAAGCAATTCCTCTACGGTTGGTAATCTCCATCCATGATTATCATGGATACACCAGTCTGAGGCATCATACCAAGTCATCTTAGATGGCAAACAAGACCATTCGAGATTCGTCATCCGCTGTTCTTGAATATCCTTTTCAGTAATTGATTTTTTCCAAGTTTTAAGAATCTGACTCCAGATGTCTTGGAATAAACCATCCGAAGCCCCCGTCGCCAACCAATGAAGCAATTCCCAGTCAATTGTCTCTCCCGTTTCCTTACGAATACGAGCAAGAATCTGTTGTTTAATTGAGTACGCNNNGCACGACCAACATCACTGCAGTCGAATTTCTTACTACTCATCTCTACCTTTCTGTAGCGCCATATTGTTTGCCACCAGGCAAACGCCATATTACTACCAAAATGCCACATTAGCATTTTGTGGCTCTTACAAAGAGCTTTCATAATCAATGATGCAATATAGAAACAAAAAAAGCAAACTTTTTTGTTCTGTCATCCCGTTGTACCACAGGAGTACTTCCATTTTCTAATCGCTTTGCTCAAGAAAATTTGGTCGAAAACGGGATCAATCTGTTTTTCCCTGGATTCCGGATCAAGTCCGGAATGACAGAAGAGATGGACCCCCGCACTCGCGAAGATTACAAAATAAAGTATAATTAAGAAGTTATTAGCTAAATTATTTTTATTATGAATCAATCAAAAACAACAGCAAAAGATTTCTTTTTATATTTGGGATTAATGATAGGTCTTTATACAAGCACAGTAAGTTTTTTAATACTCTTATTCCAAATTACAAACAAGATTTTCCCACTTGCAGGTGAATATATAGGAGGAACTGATTCTGGTATTAGAATTTCAATTTCTATACTTTTTATCTTTTTCTTGGGATTTTTATATCTCTCATACATCATTATGAAAGATTTAAAAGCAAATCCTGAAAAAAAAGATATGTGGATAAGAAGATGGATGATCTTTCTTACACTTTTTATTGCGGGGATCACTATTGCGATAGATTTATCGACACTTATTTATAGATTTCTTGGTGCAGATGATCTCACTCTCAGATTTTTCTTGAAAGTATTTTTTGTCTTAATAGTTGTTGGGACAATTTTTAGATCATCACTTAGAGATCTAAGAAGAACAAGCTTTGAACTTACACGAAAAATAAAAATCGAATATGGAATAGTTTCTATTATTATACTTATCGGGATTATTTATGGAGTAATTCAAAATGGTTCTCCTATCACTCTTCGAGCAAGACAAATGGATGAAAGAAGAGTAAGCGACCTTATGACTATTCAAAATCAGATTGTTTATTCACAATGGCAAAATAAAGGTGAAGTACCAGCAAGTCTGGATGCCTTAAATGAACCTATAAGTGGTTTTGTGATTCCAAAAGATCCAGAGACTGGAGAAAGTTATGAGTATAAAAAAATATCTGAAAATAGTTTTGAACTTTGTGCCACCTTCAAAACTGAAAGCAATGATTCAAGCCGATCAAAATCAATGGTAATAAATCCAGCAAATACAGTAAATGAAAATTGGCAACATGCTTCAGGAAGAGTTTGTTTTGAAAGAAATATAGATCCGAAGCTGTATCTGGTGAATCCTAAAACAGTACCAGAAAGATAGATATTAGCTTTTAGCTGATAGAAAAATATATAGTAAACTACTACCGGCTGGAAGCCGGTAGCTTTGGATAAGAATAAATTCGTATATCTAAAACGGGGATAAAGATGGATTGCCACGGGAATACCCTCGCAATGACGAAGACCTCATCTTTTTGTCTTTGCGAGAAGTCTGCGACGAAGCAAACCATGTATTAATAAATAGCAGAATCTTGAAAGAACCACCTAAAGGTGGGGGTTTTGCTCCCAAAGGTAGACAATAAAAAAACCCGCACAGCATAGTGCGGGTTTTGGCTCTTAACCAAAGAGTTACTTTTCACGGACAAGAGCCACGGGCAACTCAGTCGTCCGGTTATGAGCACGCGATACTCCGGTGGAAACTGAGACTCCCTCAGCCTGATGAGGATCACTCTCAGAAGAGCACCAGTAAACCGGCTGACCCAAGGGGATTCTCCCCTTCTTGTCTACCTTCGCGATGTCTTGCAACTCAGCTTTGGTTGCCATACGCCACCGTTTGGATGAAGACGATATATTGTTCAAATAATCGATCAAGGCCGGAATTTCATTGTATGACGTCGCTTTGATATCATACCAATCAAGCTTAGAAGCCTTCATGTGAATCCTTTCTCTTGTTTTTTGTTTAAAAAACGACAGATGTATATCTGTCTCCATATAAAAACATACCAAATATATTAAAACTAATCAAGAAGAATACAAGGGACGATTTTGGCAAAGCCAAAATCGTCCTTCTGTCATCGCGTTGAAGAACGGGATCCATCTTAATTTTTCCTGGATTCCGGCTCCGGCAAAAAATAAATTCTCGTATAGCTTTGATTGCATTGTCTTAAAATCCACTTCTTTAAGATCAAGGCCACCACTTGAAACAATGGATTTATCAAAGCCAAGAAGTTTCTCTACGGTAAAATCAAATTTTCTTAATTTCTCTAAAATCATAACTCTTTCTTCTTTCATTATCTGATTTATATTCCAGTCCCCATCTACTCCAGTAAGTTCAAGAACTTTTTCAAAAATTTTTACTGGAACTTCTTTAAATGCAAGATTTTTTACTTTCTTATTTTTATTTTCCTCAAATATTTTTTTAAATTTTTCTTGTAATACATCAAGTCCGATACCAGAAAAGAAATCCAAAGAAATTTTTACTTCATTACCATAAGAAAGAAGTTCACCAACATCTTTACTCATATTCAAAATTGCTGGTCCTGATAATCCTTCATGGGTAAACAAGACTTTACCTTGTCTCTTAAAAACCTTTTGGAAATTAAGGTCTGACCTTAATTTCTCAGACTGTTTATCTCGAGAATGGTCGAGAGACCAAACTGAAATTCCAACATCTTGAAGAGATACTCCAGCAAGCTCACTTATCCAATTATCCTTCGCCTCGCCGTAGCTTTTAGCGGAGGCGGGCTTTACTTTTATTGGCACAAGAGCAGGATTTGAGTCAATTACTTTATGACCAATTTTTTTAAGCCAAATGGATGTGATTTCCCTCCTGAAGTAAGAATAAAACTCTTGGCTGATATCATAGTACCATTTTTTAATAATACAGATTTTATTTTACCTAATTTTTGCCCTTGATATTCTTCTCTATCAAATCCAGCAACTTCCGCTCCAAGTTTAAATTCTACATTGTTATTTCTCGCAAACCTTATTAAAGATTCTAAAATATCTAAAGAATTATCAGACTCAGGAAAGACACGAAAATTTTCTTCAACTTTTGTTTTTATACCGAGAGAATTAAAAAACCTTACAGTATCTTCTGAATCAAAAACAGAAAAAGGTGTATATAGGAAATCTTTCTTCTTACCAAAATTACTCATAAACTTTTGTTTATCTGGTTCAAGATTTGTAATGTTACATCTACCACCACCTGTCATCAAAAGTTTTTTACCAAGCTCTTCATTTTTTTCAATCAAAAGAACCTTGCATCCGCCTTCGCGATTACGCTTCGGCGAGACAAGTCCACCCTTTCCAGCAGTCCCGGCAGCCATAAGACCTGCGGGGCCACCGCCGATGACAACAACGTCGTAGAGGCTAGATTCTAGATTACTGATTTTAGATTTTTTAACTATTTTTTTAATCATAATAAAAGATTAGCATAAAAATGGAAATTTTTACATTAAAAAAGGACCCAGCAAGTTGTAAGCTTGTAGGGTCCTATTGGTGAAAGTGATTTAACCCCGTTGCCCAGACGGTAACCACTAACTAAGTTTTCTCTACTTCGTAATACAGTACGCGCTATTACGACCGCGCTCCACATGATTGCCCGGGGTACGTGTGGAACCCCCGCTTTTGAAACAGATTGCTACGATATTTGACACCTCTAAGACGTTAATGAACATAAGCAGACCGTTGAGGGGGGCGCCGGGCACAAGATGCCCGGCCCCCACCCTCAGAACTGTTGATTGTGGTGCCAGAGCCGTTTTCCGCCGATAACACTGCGCCCAGTTGATGACGTATACCTTTCCCGAAAGACCGAGAAACATCTCTCAGGAACGCCGAGGGCTATACCCTCGTATTGTTGAACGCAGGGGAGTGAGGCGAATTGGCGCAAAACAAACGCGCCCATATGCCTCTCGTCTCCGACTGCCCATTCCAGACATACAGTTGGGCTCACACGCCCCGCCATATCTCCGTCAAGAAAACAAGTATAGCATATATGTAGATTAAGTCAATAGCAAAACACATTTTGTTATTGTCTTTCCTAAAAAGTCCTTTATTATAGCCATATTTTCAGCACAGAGAAAAAATGACCCCTTTCTGTAAATGTTTTTGTCATTCCCGCGAAGGCGGGAATCCATCCCCTCTGTCATCCCGTTGCACCACAGGAGCACTTCCGATTTCTAAACTCACTATCGTTCGTAAGAAATCTAGGTCGAAAACGGGATCCATTCTTAATCTTAATGACTGGATTCCCGCCTTCGCGGGAATGACAGAAAAAAAATATAGCTCGATGCGATTCTGCTCAATAGCGAGCGAGGTATCATATTTATGGAAACTTGGGAGGAGCGACGGCGACGGACAGAGAAAATGTTTAGCAAAAAATTTTCGTGTTCCAGAAATGTGATACCGAGCGAGCCTTTATTCGTATTCATTCGTATAATTCGTACCATTAGTATATTGGTATATATAATTTATAACTCTCTTATATTATCCTTCCCGCCTTGTGAAGCTCCTCCCTCTTTTCTTTATAATCTGGGACAGTTTGCGCGACTAAATTCCAAAAATTTGCTGAGTGATTGAATTCGCCGAGATGGCATATTTCGTGAACAATAATATATTCCGCTAATTTATCAGGAAGCAGGACAATTTTATAATTAAAATTCATATTCCCCTTCTTTGAACAGCTTCCCCACCTAGTTTTCTGATTACGTATTGTTATGCGATTGATTTTATAACCATAATTTTTATTTAACTCTGTAACTTTATTGATTACAAATATTTTTGCCTGATCTTTATATTTTAAATATTCTGCTTTTCTTTTTTTAGATTTTATTCTAATTCTGACGCGTCGTCTCCTTACAACAACTCTAAAACCAAAAAGTCCGTTGAGTAATTTTCCTTTTGTAAAAAAGTATTTTGGCATTCAAATATTATTAATTATAAAAACAACAAATCTCTGTCTTGATCATCTATATCTGTATCTTCATTATTTCCTTTCATTGCTTGGAGCGTCGAAGCTAAATAAACAGATTTTTTCCCAAACTTTTTTTCAATTAAATCAATTTTTTTGTGAATTATTTCAAACTTATTTGCTTTATCTGAGTTCCCAAACAAATCTCCTTGAGATAATGTATCAGGAATTAAATCCTTCAATACCACTCCGGAAGTTCGATAAAGTATTCCCTTTTCATGCACCTTGCTAAAATTTGACCCGATAACAGAAATAATAATTTCAGGTGCATTTGTCGGACAAGAAAGTGCAGTTGAAAAATCATAGTATTTAAAATTACTAGACTTCAAGAAAAAAGAAATCTTTCGAGGAACAAGTCCATAATGTCTCGCTTTGGTGCAGGCTTCTTCAACATGTTTTGAAAGTTGTGATAGCAGAAAGTTTTTGTCATTTGTCGGTGGATGAAAAGTTCTTGTTTTTTGAATTGATGAATAAGAATTTTTTGTCTCTGGGTCAATTTTCATAAGATAAACACCTTGAAGTTCCTGATAAATCACTTCATACGGCTTTGCAAGATTACTTCTTATCCAAGCAATATCTTTTGAAACAAAATCCTTTGCAGTTTTGATTTTCCTTTCAATTAAAAATTCAGAAGTTTTCGGGCCAATACCCCAGATTTTTTCAATTGGCACTTTTGAAAGAAATTCTAAAGCTTTGCCACTCTCAATAATAGTAAGACCATTTGGCTTTACCCATTTTGAAGCTACTTTCGCCAATACTTTCGTCGGTGCAATACCGATCGAAACCGAAATATCGAGTTCATCAGTAATTTCTTTTTTAATTCGCTCGGCGATCTGCCTGTATGACATCTTGAGTGGTTTATCGAGCCCAGTAAGATCGGCAAAACATTCATCAATACTATATTCTTCGACATCATCTGCGTATCTACGCACAATATCAAACATCTTCCCAGAATATTTTGCATAACTTTTATAATCCCCGGACAAAACTATTACGTTCGGAAAAGATTTTTTCACACGGAAAATCGGCATACCGCGAGTAATGCCTATGGCTTTTGCTTCATATGACAGTGCAGAAACGATTCCCCTTTCTTCACCGGTAACCACAGGTAATCCTTTGAG
>JAPLZG010000029.1 GCA_026395155.1 Candidatus Tayloriibacteriota bacterium
AGAGTATTTAATCTTTTACAATACCAAAAGAGTCCACTGTGCTTTCAAGAACAAACTCACTCCATTTGCTGTTCTAAACAAGTCGGAGTACTATGTATCTAAATTATCAGTAGAGTGCAAAAATAGGTGGACTTATTCATTTGATTTGCATTTTTCTCCAGATATGATATAATGTTTGCACGGATGACAAAGGAATCAATACCAAGGTCATCTTTTTTTGTGGTCGAAATTTAATAATCTTTGGCCTAAAATAGGCCGATAAATACTAAAATAGCTATGATGATATTTTTTGTCGGTATTATCGAAATGATCATTGTAACTGCATGGACCAAAACTGTCACAAAGACAAAAGTCTTAGCAAGCGGTGTCATTACAATTATTAATATATTAATCTGGTATTATGTACTAGAAAAAATTGTTAATAATTTAGAAAATATTTGGGTTGTGCTATCTTACGCGCTTGGATGTGCTGTTGGTACAATGATTAGTACTTATTATCTGGGCTACAAGGAAAATAGAAAGAAAACTAAGTCTAAAGTTAGAAATTCTTTCTTATCAAACCTTGAAGCTATATTCTCATAATGAAATCAGATGAATGCGAAAAATAGCCCTGTAAAATCTTAAAAGATATTTTACAGGGCTATTTTTTTGTTTAAATTATTTTTATCGATAAAGTATTATTTTGAATTACTGCCTCGATTTTATATCCCGACCTAATTTCTCCAGATATCATCATTGTTGCAATTTTGCCTTCAAGCTCATCTTGGATCAATCTATTCATTGGTCTTGCACCAAATGCATCATTTGTACCATTCAAGACAATAAAATTTATTAGTTCATCTGTAATATTTAGTATTATTCCTTTATCGATAAGTCTTTTTTCCACTCGTTTAAGCATAAGATTTGCAATTTGTTGTAGATCTTCTTTTGATAGAGGTTTAAAAATTATTGTTCCATCAAAACGATTTATAAGCTCTGGTTTAAATAATCCACGACTTACAATTTCTTCAATAATCTCTTCTTGATAATCTTTTGGATTTTTCCCAGCATTAACCATCTCAAAAATCTTTTCAGCTCCAGCATTTGAAGTGGCAATAAAAATTATATTTTTTACATTAACTTTTTGACCGAGCATATCGGAAAAATATCCTTCATCAAAAATTTGCAAAAATAAATTTAAAACATCATGATTAGTCTTTTCAAATTCATCTAGAAGGACAACTCCGTATTGTTTCTCACGAATCATGCTTGAAAATACGCCCGGTTTATCATCTGTAAAAGACCCAATAAGCTTCTTCATTGAATCATTATCTTGATATTCGGACATATCAAGTCGCATCATATCTGCCTCACCACCAAAAAACACTCTTGCTAAAGCTTTTGCCGTTTCTGTTTTACCAACACCTGTTGGCCCTAAAAATAAGAATGAACCCATCGGTCTATTTTCATTTCTTATTCCAGAACGTGCTCTTCTCAATGCATTACTTACAGCAAAAATAGCATCTTTTTGTCCAATTACCATTTCAGAAATTAATATTTCCAAATTTAATAATTTTTCTTTTTCTATTGGAGAAAACTTACCACTGGAAGGGATATTTGTCTTTTCTTCAATAAATTTGAGAACATCATCCTCAAGAACAATACTACTTCCATTTCTTTTCGCCCAAGGTGCTATTTCTTTTAGGAGGGAAGAAGCTTTATCAGATGAAACTCCATTTGGAAAATAATAGTTTGCACTTTCTGCTAATTTTTTAATTGCAAGATAAGTAAAAATAATTTTGTAATTGCCCTCTATTATTAAAGCAGAAGAAGTAAGAATTTTAATTATTTCTTCAGTTGATAGTGGCTTAACAAAAATTGTTTCGAATCTTCCCAAGAGTGTCTTGTTTGATTCAATGAGTTTGTGAAAATCTACAGTATCAGATAGGGCAATTACTTGAATAGACGAGTGTGCCAAAAATGGATCAATCAGATTTATAAAATCACTCCCAAGCTTTGTAGATAGAGAAATAAGTTGAGGAAAATTATCAATAACAAAAATAATATTTCCCGCTTTAATTACTTCTGTCAGTATCCTAGAAATTTGAGTTTCTAAAGTGGTTTTATCTTTGCACGCTAAAGTAATAGAGTTAACTGACAAAAGAACAACTCGTTTTTTTGTAAAAGATAAATTTATTTCGCCTTTTTTTATTTTTCTACACAAACCCCAAACAACCTGTAGCTTTTCTTGACCAGGATCACCAATAAGCAAAGCATTTGACCCACTTGATTTTAACAATGCGTTTTCTATTTGATTTATTTCAGGATCTCTACTTGAAATGGATAATGCTTCTGAGTTTACCTCGGTATCATTCATTACATTTCTGCTATATTTATCAAGCAAATATGTTTTTCCATATGACCAATCTTCCGCAAGACCTTTTATCTTAGACAATTCTTCTTTTCTCCACCATTGTTTTTCGTATTCTTGTTGCTCTATTCTATAAATAACAAACTCAACCGCACCAATAAGCTCTACTTCGGAAATACCTTTAATGCTGAGAAAATTGTTGAAGTTAACCTTTGAAGAGTATAGATAAGAAATTATATCTTTAATCTTCATAATGTCTCCAGCTGTTTTTGGCATTACATCCTCGGGAAATATTGGCTCTTTTTTATAAAATTCCATAGTTTCACCTTCACTTATACCGAGTCTTAGAAAAACTTCTTTACCAATGAGAGAGTCAATAAAACCATGAAGAATATCTGTCTTTCTACCAGCAAACAAAATTCTTCCAGCTGAAAATGTATATAACTCATCCTTAGAATAATAATTCTTTGAAATCTTTTCGAAATAATACTTAGAAGACAGATAGAAATTTATTAATTTAAAAGAAAGACTTATGCATATATTTATCAAAAGCAAACCCCAAATCTTTGGCACAATAAAATCGACAATTATTTTATATTCATTAAACTTTGTCGAATTTCTCACAAAAAAGTATAAAACTAAAATTACAATAGAGAAAAAGACAATATCCCATGAAATTAAAGCTACTGTTTTTCTTGTCCTATTAGAAAGTATTGATTCTGCTTTGAGAACCCCATACAATGAACTTTGTTTTAAATAATCGCGTATTTGCATCCCGTTTAGAGATAGGAAATGTTCGCTTTTTTAAATTACGCACATTCCTTATCTATTTTTTATTATTATTTTATAAACTTAATTAAATATTAACATTTCCGTCCTTATCCTATTAATAATCTATTATTAACTTCAAATTTTATACTTTATTTTTTTACATTGATTAACTGTATCATCTCTAACGGGATCCATCCCGTTAGAGATAGGAAATGCCGGTCCAACTGGCACTTACTATCGTATTTTGTTAATTATTTTTAATGTTTAATATTATCATATTTGCAATCCGTTTCCGTTTTCATCTCTAACGGGATCCATCTTTATTTATGAGAAAAAAATTAATATTATTCCTGTAATAATCACATATAAAATTATCAGAGGAAAAATAAGCCAAAAAAATATTATAAATGGTAACGTTATAAAAAAAATACAAAAACACAAAAGACCCAAAATTAGCATAATTGACCTAAATACAACCCCAACTACCTTCATTATTGTATTTACAATAAATGTACTTAAATATTCTTTAATATTGATAAATTCTTTAATATTGATAAACTTAGGATAATTTTCTGAAAGTCTTTTCCATGGTGCGAATAAATTAACAAAAAGACTTTTAATCGAGAAATAATTAAAAATAAAAATAGAAATATTTTTCCAAATAGAAAAAACATTGTAAATAGCTTTACTATAATGCCACTTTAAATAACTTCCAGTGACCAACAAAAAATTCATATTGATATTATACCACCCAGTAGTGAAATATGCCATTTTTTTAAGTCTGATTTTTGTGATATTATTAATATGTGAAAAGAAAAACCTTTTTATTATATGCTCTTGTTGTCTGCGTTGTCATATTTGCAAGTCTAATGTTTACAAAAGCTGATGTTTTTTCTTATGTAAAAGAAAGTTTTAATAATACAGTAAATATAGTACATGAAAAAATAAATAATGGTTTTTGTAATGACTACAATACAAATATCAATAACGGTATATGGAAAACAGATGAGTTCAAATCAAAATTTATAAATTTATTTTGTGAGAGAATAATTGAAACACCTAAGAAAGATATTGCGACAAAAGAAATAGTTGATGAAAAACTATCATTTTCTACTTCTTCAATTGCGAAGATAAATACAATACAAAAAGTAATAACGACATCGGCAACTTCATCTCCCAAACCGTTAAAAAGTATCTCAGACAATGAAGGTCTTAAAATAAGTTCAAATGTAATAATTTATTGGACAAATATCCAGAGAAAAGAAAATAATCTTCCAGCACTAATTGAAAATACGGAGCTTTCAAAAATAGCAGAAATAAGAGTCAATGATATGTTCACAAATTCATACTTCCAACACGTTTCTCCAACTGGTGATAGTGTATCTAAAATCGCAGATAGATCTGGCGTAGAATATATTATTATCGGAGAAAATATAGCATTGGGTAATTTCGACAGTTCAAGATCTCTTGTAGATGCATGGATGAATAGCGAAGGACATAGAGCAAATATTTTAAATAAAAATTATACACAGATCGGAGTATCTTCAATCGATGGAATATATGAAGGTAGAAATGTAACAATTTCTGCACAAGTTTTTGATAAACCAGTATCTGATTGTCCAGCAATAAATAAAGATATAAAAGATCAAATTGATTCATTTATACTAATAAAAGACAATTTAAAAGCAGACATAAACAAAATCGAGTTGTCTTTACAAGATCAAAATTTAAGTACGGCAGAATATAATAGTAAAATACAGCAATTTAATTCAATAATCGGAATATATAATAATTTGATAGTAAAGATTAAAGAACTTGCCGATATATACAACAAAAGTGTAGAAAGATTTAATTACTGTATAGTGATCAAGTGATATTTAAGAAATAAATAATGTAGGATTATACTTTAACAAAAAATATGATATTAACACCACATGCAATAATCGGTTCTGCAGTTTCCAATATGTTGCCGATTTATCCTGAATTGGGCTTTGTTTTAGCATTTTTAAGTCATTATGTTATTGATTCAATACCTCACAATCATTATGCTCATGACAGTTTTATTTTGAAGGAAACAAAAAGTATTGCCTCACTTATACATAATATAAGAGGGCTTTATCAATTTTCAATAATTATATTTGATTTTTTGATTGGATTATTTTTATCTATTTTAATTTTTTCAAGAGATTGGGATACTCTTTTAATAACTTTATTGGGTGTGGCTGGCGGAGTTTTACCAGATTTTCTACAATTCCTATACTTTAAGTTTAAAAAATGGCCTTTTATTTCATTGCAGAAATTTCATGGCAAGTTTGAATGTAAAAAAAATATTGAACATAAACCATTCCTCGGTGCGTCTATACAAATAACTACAATAATATTCTTTATTTTTGTTTCTTTTTTGGTTTCAAATTGAATATATTACATATCTTAAAAAATTACTGAGTCAAACATTAAATCTGTAGAAAAAGTCTAATTTAAGAATTTATATTCCATATTCTTTATTCAACATTCATCTTCTAGAGCGAAAGGGAAGTGAGAAATGCTTTCAATTCATCACCTTCAATTTTTCTAAGTTGATTATTTTTTAAATCACCAATTCTAATATTCATAACACGAACTCTTTTGAGGGAATCTATAGTCATAGAAAGAGCATCACACATTCTTCTTATCTGATGTTTTTGTCCTTCACCCAAAATAATACTAAAACTTTTCTCGGATAATAACTTTACCTTGCAAGATTTTGTATCTATTCCTTCAAGTTCCATTCCTTTTGCCATTACATTAATCTGAAAATTTTTAATAGGTGTACGGGTGTGGACAATATATTCCTTTTCATGATCATATTTAGGGCTGAGAAGTCTATCGGTAATCCTGCCGTCATTTGTAAGAATAATTAACCCTTCAGAGTCCTTATCAAGTCTTCCAATAGGAAAAACTCCTTTAATATTTATTGAAGAAAGAATATCTTTTTCACCTTTTTGAGAGTCTGAAGTAATTCCTTTTGGTTTGTTGTATGCATAATAAACATAGTCATTTTTAGCCTTACCAAGTATCTGAACATCATCATTTAAATCTACTTTATCACCCAAAATAGCTCTTCTGCCATTTATTAAAATTTTTCCTGCGGATATCATTTTATCAGCGCCTTTCCTTGTAGAAACACCTTTTTGAGCTAAATATTTATTTATTCTTATCTTATTATCTAACATAATATGCTAGCATACCCTAATATCTCGATTGATGCAAAAAAATATGAATATGATAAAATATAAAACATCGTGCATGAATTATTTTTTATAAATTCAGTTGAACACTTTTCTTATCTAGCAATTTTTGCTTTCTCTTTATTTGCAGGATATATTATTCCTTTTCCAGAAGAAGCCCTTCTTTTGATTGTTGGATATATGGCAAGCGTCGGTTTTATTCATCTCATTCCAGCGGTCGTCGTTGTTATTGTTGCTATTATTATTGGTGATAACATTCTTTATCGACTTACTTTAAAAAACAACAAACATGTTGAACATTTAGTTCATAATGTCTTATCTCTTAAGTTTTTTATTAAAAGAAGGGCTTTTTTAGAAAGACACATTGGCGTAGCAATATTTTTTTCAAGATTTCTACCATTTCTTAGATTTATTGGGCCAATTTTTGCTGGTTATATTAAAGCCAAGGAAAAAACCTTTTTATTTTTTAATACTTTGGCTATTTTAATATATGTTCCACTGATGATTTTTATTGGCTATCATTTTCATGGATATTTTGATTGGCTTATAAGTGAGATTAGTAAAATCAAACACTTCACAACAATTTTAATTTGGATTATTATCGGACTTGTAATAACTAGAGTCGTTGATTATATTTTTAAAAGAGTACATCCGGAAGAATGTTTTACAGATAATAGTCATTAGCTTTTAGCTGATAGCTGTTAGGACAAGGATTCAAAAGTATTGAGGTGAATCAAGTTTATAAGTTTATGGCCCGCACTATCCTGTGCGGGCCATTTCTTTTTTATACTATATTCAACCCGCCAAATTTCATCAGAATAAATTTTAATCGGGCAAGTATTCTATATTCCTCTTGTATTATTCCTGTCTGCACTAGCGAGCGAGATTTTTCTTTTTAAAACCATTTAGCAGCGCGACTGACTATCTGTTCTTTTGTACACAAGCGAGCGAAGCTGAGCGTTTTAAAAGCCTTACGGAGGCGAATTTTTAGCAAAAAATTCGCTGAGTAGTGAAAAAATACCGCGACTGGCGGTATTTTTATCGTGCTTTTTAAATGCTCGGCGAGCGAGCCTTTACTCTTGACGATACGGTGCCTTCTTTATTATCTCAATGATTTCATCCTCATCATCAACAATCTGATAGATATTCATGTCATCTCCATTTATTGTTGAATTCTCTACAAGCATTTTTTGTTTGATAAGATCCAAAAATGGTGTCCAATACTCTCTTCCAACCAAAATAACAGGAACTTTGGGGATCTTCTTAGTTTGAACCAAGGTAATAATTTCAAAAAACTCATCCATTGTCCCAAAACCCCCAGGAAAATATACATAACTTTCTGCAGAAAAATATAAAAGAGTCTTTCTGCTAAAGAAATATTCAAACTCAACATGTTCTGTTACATAAGGATTAATGGTTTGTTCATGATCTAGCTTGATATTAAAACCGATTGACACTCCACCAACCTCCTTTGCACCACGATTTGCAGCTTCCATTATTCCAGGGCCACCTCCAGTAACAACAGCATACTTTAATTCAGTGCTAATCTTTGAACCCAGTCTCATAGCCTTCTGATAGTATATATTATCTTCTTTAAATCTTGCAGAACCCAAAATACTCACAGAACGAGGATATTTCTTAATTAAATCATAACCTTTTTTTTTTTTTTTATTAGCTATCATTTCTCTTTTTTCAATAATCTTTTCAAGAGATTTGATCATTATAGGACTCGCTACTTCTACTAAACCATTTTGCTTTTCTTCAACTTTCTTGCTAAAAAATAATTTTTTAAAATTCATATACCAAGAATTATAACATTTAATGTTAAAATTTACTATAAAATAACCATTGATTATATTTTTTGACTCTAGTATAATATTGAAAGGTAATCATATTTAATAGTTTTAATATTTTTTATAATGAATCCCGTTAGAGATAGGAAACAATTTGATTGTCTCCATCCGAAGTAGCCATTCTTCATATTTTAACTGGATTTTATTTAACAAACTTAGATTATGTGCCAATTCATAACACATTAATCTTTAACGGGATGAAAAAAGAAAAAGGAATTGTTATTGCAGTAGCCATCATTATCATCATATTCTTTGTTGGTGGTACAGTTTTATGGAACAGTTTTACTAGCTCAGATAATAATAAAGAGGAAACACAAATGACACAAGAAGAATCACAAATTCAAATGAATGATATCGTTGTTGGTAGTGGAGATGTCGCTACTGCCGGAAAGGAAATTACAGTCAATTATACTGGAGTATTTACAGATGGAAAAAAGTTTGATAGCTCACTTGATAGAGGTGTCCCTTTTACTTTTAAATTAGGAGCTGGTTTGGTTATTAAAGGATGGGATATTGGTATTGAAGGAATGAAAGTTGGTGGTAAAAGAATCTTAGTTATTCCTCCACAATTTGCATACGGAGAAAATGATTATGGACCAATCCCAGGAAATTCAACACTTATTTTTCAAGTAGAATTACTCGGTGTGAAATAAAACAGATTGTGTGTCATATCCTCGCAGCAAAGCTGACGAGGTATTAGACACACAATACCACGGCTGTTTTTTTGGAATAGGAATAGTCCACCGACTATTCAGAACACAACGCGTGTCCTCAACCTCGCAGTCAAACTGACGAGGTATTCGGACATCGCTCACCAATAAATAGCTTTATAGAATCACAAAACAAAAAATGGTTCACTTTTTGATAAGTCAAAAAGTGAACCATTTTTTTTATCCCAACAGCTTCTTTATCTCTTCAATTTTTAACTCAGTACTCAATACACCAGCTTGTATTTTTTTATCTACATCTTTAAAAGATAATTTTCCTATTTCATTTTCCATATCTGGCTTGATAACAATACAATTATTATCATTCTCATCTAAACTATTTTTTGAAAGATTAGACATAAATATATTATAGGATCTCTTTAATACATCAGAAATTTTGTAATTATCTTTTGGCTTTAATTCATAATTATAAAGATCAACGGCGATAATTATATCTGGTTTGAATTCTTGCAATAAATCAACGGGAATAGCATCAACAAGACCTCCATCAACCAAATCTGCTTTACCAATTTTAACAACAGGCAAAACCCCCGGTATGGATATTGATGACAGCACTGCATCTAATATTTTTCCTTCTTTAAAAACAACCTTTTCACCGTTATCCAAATTTGTAGCAGGTATCCTTAAAGGTATTTTTGTATTCTCAAAAGACAAACCACTAAATAATTCATATTTAATTAAATTAAAAAACTTTTTATTATTTAAAATAGAATTTTCTTTAAATAATCCGAAGCTAAATATATTTACTAATTTTCTCTTTGTAATACATCTAACAATTTGTTCTAAACTATCAACTTCAAGGAAAAGAGCATAATATGCACCAATAATTGATCCAATGCTTGTCCCAGAAATATAATCTATCGGAATATTATTTTTTAATAATGTCTGAATGACACCAATGTGAGCTATTCCTCTATCTGACCCGCTTCCAAGAGCAAGCCCAACTGTTTTTCTATTGTTTTCCATCCCATTAAAGATTAAAGTGTTATGAATTTGACTTTAGTCTGTATAATTATATTAAATATTTAACAAAACATAATCTCGTATTAATGACGGAAATTTAAAATTTCCTATCTCTAACGGGATCCATTTGATGAATATTCTACCATATTTTTATATTGAATCATTACTATGCTTTGAATTATTAAACATGTGTATTTGTCATTCCCGCGAAGGCTGGAATCCATCAATATAAACGATATATATCAATTCAGCTATAGCGTAATTGCAAATGATGAAAAAAACTACAATCAATGAATAATTTATGCTAAAAATATTGATATAATTGAGAAGTTTAGCAATAACATTTTTATTAGCAAAATTTTTTTCGTGTTCACCCGCTAAAGTTTTTGCTAATGTTATTGAAAATGCTTATTTTATGCTATTGTATTTCTAAGTTATTTAAGCTAAATATACTTGATATATAATTGATAAGTTTAGCAATAACATTTTTATTAGCAAAAATTTTTTCGGGTAAATGAATTTTAAAATAGAGAAAAAAATGTAAAGGAACAGTAAAATCAGTAAATTCAGAACAAGTAAGAGATGCGGGTGCACAAGTTGTGCTAGCAAATACATATCATTTATATCTTCAACCGGGTGATGAAATTGTAAAAGAGATGGGTGGATTAAATAAAATGATGAACTGGCATGGGCCAACTATGACCGACTCAGGAGGTTTCCAAGTTTTTTCACTTGGTTCTGCTTATGGAAAAGGTATTTCAAAAGTTTTGCAAATTACTGATCCTTGTCCGAACGGTTCATCCGGGCGGGCATCACTTCTGATCCCGGAAAGATTTGATGACACTTTAGCTCCACGACTTGCGAAAGTTGGACAAGATGGAGTTTCTTTTACATCTCATTTAGATGGTTCGGTACATTATATTACTCCAGAAAAATCAATTCAGATTCAACACAATTTAGGTGCGGATATTATTTTTGCTTTTGATGAATGTACTTCACCGGCAGAAGATCTTAAATATCAGGAAGAAGCCCTTGAGAGAACACACGCTTGGGCGAGACGTTCACTTGAAGAACACCACAAAATTATAGAAAGCTCCTCAAGGTCTCACCTTTTCCCGTCGCAGACTCCTCCTCAAGGAGAGACCTTTTCCCACTTTCATTCTGTCATTCCCGCGGAGGCGGCCTGCCCGGCCAGGGGAATCCAGGATTCTGATGGCCCAGCCATATTCGGTATTGTCCAAGGTGGCAGGGAAGAGACTCTCAGAAAAAAATCAGCCAAGATAATTTCTGAAATGGAAGTTGACCTACCTACGCAGGCAGGTGTAAAAAAGGGATTTGATGGTTTTGGTATTGGTGGTTCATTTGCAAAAGAAGATATGTCTAC
>JAPLZG010000002.1 GCA_026395155.1 Candidatus Tayloriibacteriota bacterium
AAATTATGAAAGTTTATACCAGAGAATGTATATGCCAATTGGGTTCACCCACGATTATTTTTTTAATTATCAAATCAAATATCCGTGGCATCAATATGAATCAGTTTCTGAAAGTATTTGGATGGCTATAATGGAATATTAGACATTTTTTAAATCTATTTTGTGTAGAATTGGGTAATTTTGATATAATCCGCTATGGGAATAATAAAAGAAGTTACTCAAGCTCATATAAAAATTGCTAAGGAAAAACTTGGTCATTTATATACATTGAAACCAACGTTCGAGTACATAAATAATAATCCAGAAAAAGTGGCTAGAATTTTTGTTGATTATGCATCATTGTTTGATAGATTTTTTAAATTGGATGAAAGTGAAATTGATATTTTAAAAAATGTTGATGCAATAATGGGAGATAACCAACATAAATCTGCTGTAGAGTTTAGAGAACGAGTTGTTGGACATGAGACAGAAATATTGGAGCTAGTTAGAACAGTTTCTGACCCTGGGACAAAACAATACAAAGAAGGAATGAATCAACTTGCGACGATGATGACTAATGCTTGGGATATGAAAGTTGATGGATTATCGCCAAAAGACGGAGACCCACGTTCAGACAAAGTGATTTGGGGATATGTCCGAGGTTCAAATGATCCCCAAATTGATGTTCATTTCGTTGCAGCTCATCTTACTGAAAGGGTTTTGACGTCAGCATTAAAAAATACACCTCTTAATAATTTAACTAAAGATAAAGATTGGTCATTTCCAGTTTCCACTGCAATAGTTGGACTAGATGGAGTTCGTGAAATTGGAGCAGGTGGACGACTATTGGCAGGTGGACGACTATTGCCTGTATGGATGCAGACTAGACCGGATGGACTTGGTTGGATGTCACAAAACAGAGTAGATGCTTTTAAAAATGCTTTAAGAAAAAGCTAAAATTAGATAATAGTTAAAAGAGATAGATTAAAATGTTTTTATGGTAAAAAATATTGTTTTAAATGGAAAAAGTGTTTTTCCGATAGGTCTTGGCTCTTATGGATTTGGTGAAGACGTGTTGAAAGAACAAGGAGTAAGTGAAGATGAGCAGATTGAAAGTATGGTTCCTGACTTCTGCAACCTAGTACGCGCCTCTAAATAGAGGAAATTGTGGATAACATTTTTTCTAATTCAGGTGAATCTACAGTTGTTTTTTTATGATAAATTTCCTTTGTTTGTTGGTCTTGAAATTCAATGTCTTCGATTAACCATAGTAATTCAGTGATCTTCTTGATTGATAATCCAGTGGCTAATTCCAGTGATTTTGCCATACATAAACTAATAAAAATAATTAATAAGTGAGCTTCAATACTGGCTTTCTTAAAATGAAATATTGGTCTAGCTAATAAATCTGATTTAGCAATCCTGAATGATTTTTCGACATGCCATAAATCATGGTAACGACTGACAATTAATTGATCATCAATATTGGTATTGGTACAGTAACCTTTGATTCCATCTAGTAATTCAGATTTATCAATTAATCCTTGATTTGTCAATAATAGAATAAGATTGTGCATTTAATCGGCTCGAATATAGTTTAAAATTGTGCACTTTTTTTAAAAAAATAATAAATAAATTAAGCCTTTTGATTTCGGTGTGAGACTCGATAACTTTC
>JAPLZG010000039.1 GCA_026395155.1 Candidatus Tayloriibacteriota bacterium
TGCACTTTATGGAGGAAAATAAACCACCACTTAGAATTATTTGTCCTGGAAAAGTGTTTAGAAATGAGGCGACGGATGCAAGACACGAAGCTCAATTTAATCAGTTTGAGGGACTTTACGTTGATAAAGATGTTTCTTTGGCGACTCTTAAAACAATTTTGAATAAATTCTTTGATAAATTCTTTGAAAAGAATGTTGATATAAGATTTCGACCAAGTTATTTTCCTTTCGTTGAACCAGGTGTTGAGATAGATGTTTCTTGTTTTAAATGCAACAGGGACGCTGATATCGCGGATAAGACGCGGATAAACGCGGATGACAAAAAAGTGGATAAAAAATGCTCTGTTTGTGGTGGTGGTGGCTGGCTTGAAGTTATGGGTGCAGGAGTTGTTCATCCGAAGGTTTTGAATGGTGTCGGTATTAATCCGAATGAATGGAAGGGTTTTGCTTTCGGTGGAGGTGTAGATAGGCTTGCAATGCTTAAATATGGAATAGATGATATTAGATTGTTTTATTCTGGAGACTTGAGGCTAGTTAATCAGTTTTAAAGATAAATATACCAATATACCTGCCCGAAATGCTACCCATAACGTTGCAGGCGGGCGAATTATGCTAATAATACCTGCCCGAAGTGCTACATCGTTGCAGGCGGGCGAATGGCTACGAATAAATACAAAATTGTAATTTAATTTAAAATCATGAAATGCTCATATAATTGGCTAAATGGATTTTTGAAGGGGAAGGCACCAAAGCCGGAAGAAATTTCGGAACTTTTGACTATGAATTCGATGGAAGTCGAGTCTATCGCAGACTTCACGCGGACTTCATGCGGACTAGACGCTGTAAATGATTTTGTTATTGATGTGAAAACTCTTCCAAATAATAATCATTCTTGTTTATGTCATAGAGGTATCGCTAGAGAAGTTGGTGTGCTCTCAGGAATTCCTGTTTCAAAATATTCAAGAGATTATAAAGACTTTATTATCTCAGAAACTAATAAAAAACTTACTGTAAAAATTGTCGAGCCAAAACTACCCGCCCGACCGAATGATAATAAGTTCGGTCATTCGGGCGGGTGCAGGAGATATGCAGGAAGAATTGTTGAAAATATAAAAGTTGGTCCTTCTCCAAAATGGCTTAAGGACTATCTTGAAGTTTTGGGGCAAAGATCAATAAATAATATTGTTGATGCGACAAATTTTATAATGAACGAAATCGGTCAACCTATGCATGCATTCGACGCCGACAAGTTAAAGCTGATAAACGCAGATAAGAACGCTGATAAACGCAGATTGGGGATTGAGATAGTTGTAAAAAATGCTATAAGAGGCCAGAGGATTATTACTCTTGATAAGAAAGATGTTGAACTTGATGAAAATGTTTTACTTATTACTGATGGAGAAAATCCGCTTGCTATTGCTGGAATCAAAGGAGGAAATTATGCTGAGCTTGATCTTAAGACGACAAATATTGTCCTTGAATCAGCGAGTTTTGATCCAGTATTGATTAGAAAGACTGCTCAGAGAATAAAGATTCAAACAGATGCTTCAAAGAGATATGAAAATGATTTTTCTCAGGAAGTTGCAGGTGAGGCAATGGATATTTTAACCAAACTTATTGTAGAAATTGCCGGTACGAAAGATACAAAAGTCGGAGAGGTTGTAGATAATTATCCGAAGAAACCAAATAAATTTAAACTTGGAATTTCTTCAAAAGAGGCAAGCCAGATAATTGGAGTTGAAATAAAAGATAAAGATATAGAGGACATTTTTAACAGATTCGGTTTTGAATATAAAAAAATTAAACCCATAGATGAAGTTTTAAAATTGGCGTTAACTTTAGTTGATACACCATATAAAAACGGCGCAAGCGTATCTTACGATGCACCAAATGTTTTTGATTGTTCAGGATTCATTACATATTTATTTAGAGAGTCTGGAGTTTCAGTGCCAAGAATTTCAGTTGATCAATATGTTTTTGGAAAAATGATTTCTGAGAAAGATTTAAAGCCGGGTGATACAATTTATTCAAATACACGCGAAGGGAAAATTCATTATGAGACTATAGAATTTTTGCCAGGGACAAAGGTACCTGAAGGAGTAGATCATTGTGGACTTTATATTGGAGATGGGAAAGTCATACATGCTACTGGCTTATTTGGGAAAGTTGTTGTTGAAGAATTAAATAAATCAAATAGATTTGAACATATTTCTGGATATAGAAGAATGTCAGAAAATGAAGAGAGGTTTGTAATAATTGTTCCAGATGAAAGACTTGATTTAAGAATTAAGGAAGATCTTGCTGAAGAGATCGGTAGGATTTATGGATATTCTAAAATAGTTGATAGTAAAGATATTGGCAATAAGCTCCCAGTAAAAATAGAAAAAGGGTTTGCTTATAAAGAAAAAATAAGAAGAATTTTGTATTCGGAAGGTTTTTCTGAAGTTATGAATTATTCTTTTGCTGATAAAGGAGAAATTGAACTCGCAAATCCTATGTCTCCAGAAAAAAAGTTTTTAAGATCAAATCTTATAGATCAAATGATAAAATGTTTGGAATTTAATTCTAGATATTCTGAGCTAATAGATATGCCACAAATAAAAATATTTGAATTTGGTCATGTATTCTCTAGTGTTGGAGAAAGAGAAAATCTTATTATTGGTGTGAAAAATCCGCTCAGTATTAAAAAACCAAAAGAAAAAGATGTTATAAATAATGTAATTGTTTTAATTGAAAAAGAATTGGGAATTAAACTAGAAAAACTAAATAACAATGAATTTGCTGTTGAATTTGATTTTGGTTCTTTAATTGCAAAATTACCAGATGATGTTTCTTATGAATTAACAGAAATAGGGGATAAGAACGTTCGTTTTAAGAGTATTTCTCAATATCCTTATATGATTCGTGATGTTGCAGTATTTACACCTGACGGCACAAAACCTGAAGAAGTTTTTGATATAATCTCGAGTGAAATAAATGAACTTGTAATTAAAAATAATTTATTTGATGTATTTAATAAAAAAATGGAAGATGGCTCCATAAAAATATCTTATGCATACCGTTTGATATTTCAGTCGTATGAAAGAACTCTTTCAGATAATGAAGTTAATACAATAATGCAGAAAATTACTGATAAATTGAATAGTAAACTCGGTTGGCAAGTACGGTAGAGAAGTTCAAAGTTATAAAGTGACAATTCTGATTGTCATCCCCGCGCACCACAAGAGTACTTCCATTTTCTAATCGCTTCGCTCAAGAAAATTAGGTCGAGGCGGGGATCCAGTTGAGAAAAAGGAAAATCAAAAAAAATGTATTGTCAGAGGACTGATGTCAAAGATCTTGAATGGCAACCACGTTCATGTTTGGTGGTATCTGCAAAAATGATGGCAGAATTTTTAGGTTCTGAAGTATTGCCATCTGATGAGTGGATAAAAGAGGGAGTATCTATTGGTGCTTGGGATGGAAATTATTGGAAACATGATGGGGTCGTTAGACTTTTGCGAAATCACGGAATTTTTGCTTATTCTCAAGAATTTAAAACATCTCATGTTGATATAATAAATAAGGAAGTTAGAGAAGGGGAAAATAGTGATTTGTTTCTTGAAAAAGGAATTGAAAAAATAGTAAGGAGTTTAGATTCAGGAGTTCCAGTTATTGTATCTATTTATAAATATTTTACTGAAAAAGATAGACATCATGCGATTGTAATTGTTGGTTATGAAAAAGGTGAAAACCACGAAAAGTCTGCTGATCTTTTGGTAAACAATATAAAAGGTTTTTATTATAATGACCCTGAAATATCAGAAGAAAAAGGAGGGAAGGATTTATTTGTTTCTTTAAATGATTTCAAAGACGGATGGAAAAGGTTATCTATTTTTTCAGATAAGTTTTAATTAAAAAACTTTTAATTACAAAATATCTTTTTCTGTCATTCCCGCGCATGCGGGATTCAGTATTTAAAGATTAAAATCGGAAAAGACCTCCCTCCAAAGGCGGGCAGGCATAATTACCAGAGAGGTCCTTCCCGATTTTGGAGATGGATTCCCGCATGCGCGGGAATGACAAATGTGCAGGTTTTATTATTTGAATTAAAAAAGTCGCCGAACCCAAGGGTTCTGGCGACTGTTGTTCTGGACTTGAAAGACCAGGGTTATCCGTATTTCACTTCATGGAAGATATTTACGACTTCCTCTGCCAAAAGGCCTGTTTGCATCGCTATTCTCGCCAAATCATGACATCCAATTTTGTCACGATTTTCTTTAACTGCCGAGATAGCCCGCTGCTTCGCTTTTTCGATCGCCTCGTCCATTGGCATCCTCCTTTTTTTTAGGTGTTTGAAACGGAAAAAACATCTTACCATGAGCCATAAAATAGGGCAAGTTTGATAATAATTATGCTTTGTATTTTGATATTAAATTTGCTATAATATAAGATATAAAAAGCAACAGCTTGTTTTAATTTTGTCTAAAATATGGTTTATAGAATAAGTTTTTGTGAGGAATAAATGATTAAAATAAGAATTAATTTAACAAAAAATTTGGATTAATTAAATACATATTATCATGACTAAAGATTTGAATAATAAAGAGAAAATAGTTAAGAAAGAACATTATGACGCAAGTTCTATTCAAGTTCTTGAAGGTCTTGAGCCTGTTAGAAAAAGACCGGGAATGTATATTGGAACTACAGGACCAGACGGGTTACATCATTTGATTACAGAAATTTTTGATAATTCTCGTGATGAAG
>JAPLZG010000119.1 GCA_026395155.1 Candidatus Tayloriibacteriota bacterium
TTGTGTTGTCGATAAGAAGGAGCTTCCTGCTCAGATTTTTTTCTTGCTCTGTCGGGAAGATGTCGGTAGTTGGCCTAATGTGAGTATTATTGCCCCTCCGCCGAGGAATGAAGATTTTTATCCAGAGTTTCAGAAAACTCGGCATGGGAAAATCCCCCGGAAGATTTTGACAAAAATGTCACCCTGTACAAGAGCTGATTGCTTCAAGTATCCACGAAGTTCGTTTCGTCACAAATAATTTTATTGATGAATTCCCCCGCACTATGCTGTGCGGGGGAATTTTTTAAAATGAGTATTATAAATTAAATTCTAGATTCAAAAAATTTATTTATAGCATTAGCTGTAGAAGATGCAGATTTCTCTATAAAATCATTTCTTAATTTTACATTTTGCATAAGACTTTCATAAATATATGCATATTCAATAATTACACTTAAAGAGTCAGAAGTGTTATATCTTCCTAAAGCTATTAATTCTTGATCTTCAATTATTCCTCCATTTTCTTCTGGCATCGTACTTACTTTTTGTATTTTTGATATTTCATCGAATAAATCTTTAGCCAGTATTTTACTTGATGTCCCATTTGAATATTGTTTTTCTGGAACATAAATTGTGAAACCTTCATAATTTGGTTTACCTTTATATTTTGGGTTGTCATTAAAGTGAAGATGAATTGCAATATCTATTTTATTTTCTCCAGCCCATTTATTTATTCCATAGAGAAAAATTGCTGATTTTAATGGAGCAATAGAGTGTCCCATCTCTGCATTGACCACATTAACTTTTCCGTTATTAACTAGTTTGGACATACTACTTTTCATATTATTTATCCAAACTAAAATTTCATTTTTATTATTGTTTACATATTTTTCTAGTTCAGGATTCCAGCCATTTATATTTCTTGATGTTATGATTTCAAATTTATTATTTTTTGATAATATATTTTTTATTTTTTCAGACAATGTTAAATTCAAATCTCTTTCTAATAGATTTTTGTATTCTGCTCCGCCAAAGCTTGGTTCATGTCCCGGTACCAACAAAATTTTTATTTTGCCATTTTTTTCTGTATCAGAATATTTACTTATTAAATCATTTATAGATATTCCCATAGAAAAAAAAGCTGTTGCGGAATTGATCATCTTGTTGACGTAAGAATTCGGATAATATTTTAGAGTAAAATAGAAGGCCAAAAATATTATTAATATAGTGCTTAAAATTATTTTGTTTTTCATTTACCCTATAAATCTCTTACTAATAAAAAAGTTATCTGCGACTTTTGCCATAATAACCTTTATTGCTTTTGTTTCCATATATTTTATGTAATCACCTTTCTTAATAACTTTTTTGCATTATGCAGTTTTAATCTTTGCTCTCAGTAAATCATTAACCTCTTAATAAACTAACATTATTAAATTACTTAATATATTGCATAATGCGTTAGTAAGAGCTTTATTGGGTGAATTTGTATTTTATATTATTATCGAAATAAGTTCAATTTTAAAATGTGTATGATATAATTTAATAGGATTGTTATTAAAAGGAGGTTTCTATGCCACAGACCAGTTGGAAGAATCACTACGGAGAAACACATGTTTGTGTTGCTTGTGGTCTTAACTGTCATGTCGATCTTGATAAACCCGATGTTCATATTCCATCAGAAGATTGTGATGGAACTCATGATGACAGGGAACGTATCTTGAACAAACTGAAACAAAATCAACCAAGTCCATAGGGTGTTTTCAATATGTTTCTACCCCCCCCCGTACTTTTTTGAGTCGGGGGGTTTCTTTTTGTTTAATACTTGTAATAAAATACCAATATACTAATGGTACGAATACAACTAATAGCTACGAATAATTAAGAAATTAGTATATTAGTATGATTGAACCATTCGTTGTATTAGTATAATTTGTATATTAGTATTATTAAACAAATGCCTGAATTACCGGAAGTACAAACAACAGTAAATATTTTAAATAAAGAGTTGAAAGGACTCAAGATTTTGGATGTGTGGACGGATTATAACTCCTCATATTATTTGGGTAAAAATAGTATAAAAGATAAAAAATATTTTTTATTTTTTAGAAAAGAACTTTTAAATAATAAAGTAATTAGTGTTAGAAGGA
Organism: Candidatus Tayloriibacteriota bacterium; assembly: GCA_026395155.1. Lineage (GTDB taxonomy): Bacteria > Patescibacteriota > Minisyncoccia > Phycocordibacterales > GWA1-40-21 > Bog-1340. Next base: position 2,127 of record JAPLZG010000119.1, read on the forward strand.
GAGCGAAAAATGTTTTGATAAATGTTTCAAGAAACAATAAAGATAAAAATGCAGATAAAACGATATTGATTCATATGAAAATGACTGGTCATCTTTTATATGGTAATTATATTTTTAATGCGGGAAAATGGTCCCCCAAGGATGATGGAGCACTTTCTGATCCTTACAATCGTTTCATTCACTTAGTTTTCAAATTATCAAATATGAAATATCTTGTTCTCTCTGACGCAAGAAAATTTGCGAAAATAATCGTCTTTGATACGAATAAGGAGAATAAGTTGGCAGATTTAAATAAGTTGGGTCCAGAACCAATTGAGAAGGATTTTGATTTTGAGAGATTTAAAAAAGTAATAAATAAAAAGACAAATAGTAAGATAAAAACAGTTCTTATGGATCAGGAAATTATTTCTGGAATAGGGAATATTTATTCAGATGAGGCACTTTGGTATTCAGGTATTAATCCGCAGGAGAGAGTAAAAAATATTAGTGACAAAAAATTAAAAGAATTATTTAAAAATATTAGAAAGGTTTTGAATGAATCATTGCTTCTTGGAGGTGACTCGATGTCTGATTATAGAAATCCATATGGTGAAAAGGGAGGGTATCAAAAAATACATAAAGTTTATAGAAAGGCGGGAGAAAAATGTATTAGGAAAAACTGCTCCGGAATAATTCAAAGAATTAAAGTTGGTGGAAGAAGTGCTCATTTTTGTAATTGTCATCAAAGGTTGATGAATATAGAATGCTTGTCCGACTAAAATTCATTCTGATGAAATTTGGGGGGTTAAGTAATTAGATATTTCCCAATACTCTGCATCGGTCCACATTATTTTTTATTCCGTCAACCGAGGAGGTATTCCGACGCCCGCCTGCAACGATATAGCATTTCGGGCAGGTGGCAATCCAGAGATGGTTTGCTTCGCATCCGCTCGCAAAGACAGAGGTAATGAATACCTCATGTTCTCTGCACCGAGGTAGTTTATTGGAGAGCGATGTCCGAATACCTCGACAGTTTGACTGCGAGGTTGAGGACACGCGCTGTGTTCTGAATAGTCGGTGGACTATTCCTATTCCAAAAAAACAGCCGTGGTATTGTGTGTCTAATACCTCGTCAGCTTTGCTGCGAGGATAGTACACACAATCTGTTTTATTATAGTTGGACCTTCCGAAAGAAAAAATTGAATAGGAATTATAATGCGCGATCGCGCATTATAATTCCTATGAAGAAAATAGAAAAATAGAATAGAAAAAAAGTAAAAAGAAAAAAGTCTTAGAATTATTTTCCTAAAATTTTTAATGCAGATTTTATTCTAGCTCCTGTTTCAATAATATCTTTATCAACTTCTTGTAGCGCTTCCCGAGCATCTTTTTGAGAATAACCAAGAGCCTTCAGTGCTTCAACTGCGTCTATCTCATCTCTCAAACTTATACCTTCTCCAGAATGGACTCCAACTTTATCTTTTAATTCTAGAACAATTTTTTCGGCAATTTTTTTACCAATACCAGAAACTTTTATTAAGTGCGAAGTATCGTTTGAAGTGATCGCTTTTTTTAACGCGCTGACTGTTGTGATATTTAAAACGTTTAGCGCTGTTTTTGGACCAATACCTGAAATGGAAATTAAAAGTTCAAAAAAATTTAATTCATCTCTTGTAATAAAACCATAAAGATCTAGTGCATCTTCTTTTACAACGAGGTGGGTAAAAAGAGAAATTTTTTCATTTTCTTTTGCTATTTCTTTTGTTTCTGAAGTGCAATAAATTTTAAAACCAATACCGCCGATATTTACGACGATGTATTTTTCATTATTGTCTAAAACTATTCCTTGAATTTGTGAGATCATTTACCCGAGAAAATTTTTGCTGATAAAAAGTTATATGCGACTTCTTATAACTTTGATTATGAATTATACTTTATATTATCAAAAACTATTAACTTTTTGTCCTGTGTAGTATTGATAAATTACTTTTTAATTATAACTCATAATTTAATCTTATGCTCGTACTCTATTAAAATAAAGGATTTCTTGCACAGGACGTCAGCAAAAACTTTAGCGGGCGAGTTTGCTTTTATTATTCTTTTGTGTTAATTTAAGCAAATCGATAAGTAATGATTTAGTGTCTCTGAATCATTAAATTAGTAGTTTTTTGGAATTCACATTTTAATTTTGATTTAATATTATGCCTATAACCTCATCAGCAAAAAAAGCATTAAGAGTTGCAAAAAAGAAGAAGATTTTTAATACTCGAAGAAAGAGTACAATGGATTCTTCAATTAAAGCAATTAAAAAGCTTATAAAAGAAAACAAAATAAAAGAAGCCGAGAAAATGCTTCCAGAAGTTTATCAAGCGATAGACAAAGCAATGAAGACAAAGCTTATAAAGAAAAACAACGCAGCAAGAAACAAATCAAGAATTACAGTTTTTCTAAATAAGAAAAGGTCATAAACAAAAAACCACCTAAAATAGGTGGTTTTTTGTTTGTGCTTCCAGTTGGAATCGAACCAACATCAAACCCTTCGCAAGGGTTCATCCTATCCGTTGAACGATGGAAGCAGTAATAGCTAAAAGCTTTTGGCTATTAGTTGTTAGACAAAACTAAAAAACAAAAAATACAAATTTTATCACGGTGCAGGCAGAAGGGGATGGATTGCCACGCTACGCTCGCAATGACAAAAAAGGGATGGATTCCCGCCTACGCGGGAATGACAGAAAGGAGGAGAACGACTTATGCAGAGTAAAATTCTTTTGTCTTCCTAACACCTAAAAGCTAACACCTAACAGCTAGTCTTAGAACCCGAGTTTATCCATTATTTTATGAGATATTGGTTCATTCATTTCTTTCTCCTCGAGATATCTGAGTAAAAATTCCCTTATATCTAAATGATGATATTCTTCAATAGGTATTATTATAAAAGGCATAATAACTTTCTTAGATTTCAATAATATTTTTGGCTCTTTTTCATCTGTGATATCAATCCAGAAGGATTCAAGAGAAGAAAAAGGGTACATATCTTTATTTACTATAATTCCTTCTGGATCTTTAAAAGAAAAGATAAGGAGAGAGAATATTGAAATAAATATTAAAATAGCAAAAAGTGTGTTGTGTAATATGACTGAAATGACGATAATTGATAATGCAATGATAATAACAGCCCAATACCAGTCCGCAGTTCGGATTTTCTTTTTATATTCTAGAGCTTTCCAAGAAATTTTTTCGTTCATATCAAATAGTATATCATTTTTATAAAAATTGGTATAATTAGACTGTTCAAGTGTCCCATTAGATAACAATCGAAACAGACTACAAATATGATATTATTGAATATACAAAATTAATCAATTAATTAAATAGGAGAAAATAAAATATTTCCTATTTCTAACGGGATGGCGAATACAAAAATTATTGTGGCAAACTGGAAAATGAATCCTGAATCGAGTGAAGAATCGAAGAAAATTGCTGTTGAAATAAAGAATTCTATTAAGAGTTTTAATAAAAACAAAATTGTAATTTGTCCGCCTTTTGTATTTTTAAATGAAATTTCAAATATATTTTTAAAAAATGAAAAGATCTCAATTGGTGCTCAAGATATTTTTGTCGGAGATGGAGTTTCTCATACTGGAGAAATTAGTTCTGAAATGTTAAAAAATATTGGTGTAAAATACGTGATTATAGGTCATTCTGATAGAAGAGAAAGTCTGGATAGTGATTCTTTGGTTAGAGAAAAGCTTTTTGGTGCACTTAAGGATGGTTTTAAAGCTATACTTTGTATTGGGGAGAAAGAAAGGAATGAACACGGAGATCACTTTCATGAAGTTAAGGGGCAAATCGAATCTGCTATAACAAAATTGTCTAAAAATTTAATAAAGAATTTGATAATTGCTTATGAACCAATCTGGGCAATAGGTAAAAAAGAAAGTGAGGCAGTAAAACCTGAAGATTTACATGAAATGACTATTTTTATTAGGAGAGTCGCTAGTGATATTTTGGGTATTAAAGAAGCAGAGAAAATAAAAATACTTTACGGTGGTTCAGTTACAAAAAATAATGCAAAAGAAATAATTGAGAAAGGAAATGTAGATGGTCTTTTGATTGGAAGGGAAAGTTTGAAGACAGAGAATTTTATTAAACTCATCAAAAGCGCAAACCATATGGATAGGTGAAAAATGGAAACATTAGAAATAACAGAAACAGACACACTTAAAGT
>JAPLZG010000013.1 GCA_026395155.1 Candidatus Tayloriibacteriota bacterium
AAAAAAAAAGAAGACACAAAACCAATAGAAGAAACCGAAGAGGAAGAGTAGGGCAAGGGTGAATGTGGAGTATTATCAGACAGCGTACTTGAAGCTTTTGATAATGATGCCACACCTGTTATTGATCCTTTAGAAGATGATCCATTGCTACCACTTGAAGATGAGGAAGAAGATATGTTGGATTCTGGAGATTATAAAGTTTCGGATGAATGGTAAGAACTAGCCATTAGGTGTTAGCTGTTAGCTTTTAGGAAAGAGGGGGTTTGGCTTCGCCAAACCCCCTCTTTGTATTTATATTTGTATTTACTAACAGCTAACAGTTAAAAGCTGATAACTTTAATTTTCCTCTAACAGCTAAGAGCTAAAAGCTAGCAGTTAACAGCTTCCCCGTGTTGCAAAATACGTAAGCCCCACAGCTATTGCATCAAATTCATCATCATATTTAATTTCTTGGTCAATTTTTATTAATCTTTTTACCATAGATACCACTTGAGTTTTGTCGCTCATACCATAACCCGTCACAGCAATTTTTATTGACATCGGAGAAAATTCTTTTACTTCCAAATCAGCACAAGAAGCGACATAGAGCATCACTCCCCTCGCTTCTGAAACCTTCATTCCTGTTTTTTGATTATTTTTAAAAAATAAAGTTTCTATAGCCATCGCATCTGGTTTATATTTTTTTATTAGACTTTCTATTTCTTGCCCGATAAGTTTTAGCCTTTCTTCGTGAGGAATTTTAACAGATGTTTTAAAACACTCTGAATACACTAAGATTTCTTTTTCTTTGGTCTTTTCTATTATCGCCACACCCATCCTTTCATATCCAGGATCAATTGCTATTATCTTCATGCTTTTAATTATATCATTTAAATCAAACATATATTTATATATAAATTTAATAATTAGATATTTCCCAATCTCTGCATCGCCTACAATGTTTTATATTCTGTCAACGGAGGAGGTATTCCGACGTGGCAATCCAGAGATGGTTTGCTTCGCATTCGCTCGCAAAGACAAAAAAAAGAATACCTCGTATTCTCTGCGCCGATGTAGTTTATTATTTTCTTGATTTACCACATAGTGGTATAATTGCATCTGCAATGTCAATCAACCATCATATAAAAAAAACAAAAAACATTATACATAGAAAAAGAAAAGAAATTCTTATTAGTCTGGCCACATTATTTTTAATTTTCTCTGGAATACTTGTCCTCTGGATTTCTTCCTTTAAAATGCCAGATCTTGGTTCTTTTGATAATCGCGTAATTTCTCAATCAACAAAAATATATGACAGAACTGGCAAAATATTACTTTATGATGTTTTTGAAAATAAGAAAAGAACAGACGTTCCTTTCGAAAACATTTCATTAAATATTAAAAATGCCACTGTTGCGATAGAAGATGAAAGTTTTTATCAACATAATGGGATTAAAATTTCTTCATTTATAAGAGCTGTTTTTGCAAACCTTCTTTCAGGAAGTTTTGGACAGGGTGGTTCAACAATTACCCAGCAAGTGATAAAAAATTCCCTACTTACAACAGAAAAAACAATAACTAGAAAAGTAAAAGAATGGGTTCTCGCTCTAAGACTTGAAAAAGTTATGACCAAAGAGCAAATTCTATCAATCTATTTAAACGAAAACCCTTATGGTGGAAGTATTTATGGAGTTGAAGAAGCCAGCCAAGAATTCTTCAGAAAAAGTGCTCAAGATGTGACTCTGGCAGAATCAGCATATCTCGCTGCAATACCAAAAGCTCCTACTTTTTATTCTCCTTATGGATTAAATAAAGAAAAACTTGATGAAAGACAAAAGCTAGTCTTGTCTATGATGTTAAAAAATAATTTCATTAATCAAGAGCAATATGATTCTGCAATAAAAGAGAAAGTTGTTTTTGCTGATCAAGAAAAATTTGGTATTAGAGCTCCACACTTTGTTGAATATATAAAACAATATTTAGCAAATAAATACGGCGACACATCAATGCAACAAAATGGTTATAAAGTAATAACGACAATAGATTATAATTTACAATCAAAAGCTGAAGAAATAGTAAAAAAGTATGCATTAGAAAATGAGAAAAATTTTAATGCAGAAAATGCAGCTGTAGTCGCGATTGATCCAAAAACCGGCCAAATACTTGCAATGGTTGGTTCAAGAGATTATTTTGATAAAGACATCGATGGAAACTTCAATGTAACAATGGCGCATAGACAGCCCGGGTCTACTTTCAAACCTTTCGTATATGCCACTGCTTTTATGAAGGGATATACTCCTGACACTGTTGTTTTTGATTTACCAACAGAATTTCAGAGTACTTGTACACCTGAAGGAATTCCTAAAAATATAAATGCCGTGATTTCTTCCTCAACTGAATGTTATATGCCAGAAAATTATGATGGATTATATCTTGGTCCTATTTCTTTAAGAAATGCATTGGCACAATCAAGAAACATTCCTGCAATTAAAACACTATACCTTGCCGGCATAAAAGATTCTATTGAAACAGCAAAAGCTATGGGTATAAAAGGTCTTTCAGATGCAAATCAATACGGGCTCACCCTTGTGCTTGGAGGTGGTGAGGTTTCTCTTTTAGATATGACAAGCGCTTATGGAACTTTTGCAAATGACGGGATAAGAAATCCATATACAGGAATACTTTCCGTTCAAGATTCGAAAGAAAATATTATTGAGCAATATAATTCAAACTCTGAAACAGCAATATCAGCAAATATCGCAGAAACAATTTCTGATGTTCTTTCAGATAATGTGGCAAAAATACCTGCTTACGGAATAAATTCTCCTTTATTTTTTGAAGGTAAACAAGTCGCATCAAAAACAGGAACCACAAATGATTATAAAGATGCTTGGACTATAGGATTTACTCCAGAAATTGTTGTTGGTGCTTGGGCAGGAAACAATAACAACACACCGATGGAGAAAAAAGTTGCTGGTATGATTATTGCTCCGATGTGGCATGAAATTATGAAAATTGCTCTACAAAATACAACTGGTGAAACTTTCAAAAAACCAGAAGCAACCAATCAAAGTCTTAAACCAGCCTTAAAAGGTATTTGGCAAGGAAATGAAACATACACGATAGACAAAATTTCTGGAAAGCTTGCCACCGATATGACGCCTGAGGAAACAAAACAGGAAGTTGCTATTCCAAATGTTCACTCAATACTTTTCTGGGTTGATAAAAATGATCCAATGGGCCCAGCTCCAATAAACCCTGCGGACGATTCCCAGTTTGAGTCTTGGGAATATTCTATTCAGAAATGGCTATTAAACAATCCGGTTCCTTATACAATTAAACCAACGAGTTATGATGATATTCATACGGTGTCAAATAAACCAAGGATAAATTTATTTTCTCCTCTTGCGGATTCCACTTTTAGTAAAGATAGTAGAATCACAACTATTTTTACAGTAAATTCAAATTATATAATTTCAAAAGCTGATTTATATTTTAATGATGAACTTGTTGGGACTTCAGCCTCTTCCCCATTCTTAATAAGTTTCATTCCATCATCAACAAATTCGATTTCAAGCGACGGAAATAATAATATGAAAATAGTTGTTTCTGATAGCGTCTACAATAAAGGAGAAATTTCTATTCCGATAACAATAAGAGAATAGGGTTCTAAATGTTCTAAATGTTCTAATTGTTATAGTTGTTGTAATTGTAGAATAACGGAGTAACCCCCTCCACACCACTCTCCTCTCTTCGTCTTTGCGAGGAGGTACTCCGACGTGGCAAACCATCCCCTTACAAAATATCTACAATCTTTTTCCCAATCTTTTTTTCTAAAGATTCAATAATTTTTATTTTTTTTAAAAAAATTTCACTTTTTATTATTGGTCTTTCGTTTATTCGGACAATCTTGTGCCGGATAGGGAGGAGATGGACGACTCGTGTATTTTTTCAATGTACTCCTTTTACACGACATCTAGTGATGTTCAATAAAAAGATAGAAATTCTCCTTA
>JAPLZG010000042.1 GCA_026395155.1 Candidatus Tayloriibacteriota bacterium
CAACAACGAAGGCCGTTATTACTCTTTCAAGTAAAAATAGGATGTCATCTTTTAGAAATCGATGGACACGCATGTACAAAAGGGGTCAAAAGATGCCCTTATTTAATTTATTACACCCAACTTCCAACCAATTGCGACCACTAAAAAGAATTGATCCCTATATACAAAAATTTCGAAGTTTAATTAAAAATCCCATTGTTGGGTTGAGTCTTGTTTTTATCAAAGTAATGGATCTTTTGTTTTTAAACATTGGAGCCCTGAATGTTACTAAGAAAGATAAGCAAATTATTTCAGCTATCAAAAACAAGACTATTTTTGAGAAAGAAGCAGGCTTGTATCAAAAAGAATTTTTTGAGAAAACGATTGGCGCAAAGTACGTAGATGAGGCAGAAAAAGAAATAGTTAAAAAGTATTTGAAAAATATTGACAAAAATGCTTGTATTAAGATACTTGATATCGGTCCCGGAGGAGGAAGATGGAGTAAATTAATGCTGAATTATTTTCCAAATTCTGAGGTGTTTGCTTGTGATCTTTCCGAAGGAATGGTAAGAGATTTGAAACAAAAATTCAAAAAGGAAACTCGATTCAAGGTGGTTGTGGGAGATATGCAAAAATTACCTTTTAAAGATGATTCTTTTGATTTTGTCATAAGTATTAGAGCAATTAAATATGCACAAAATCAGAAAAAAGTTTTTGAAGAAATATATCGTGTTCTAAAATTTAATGGGAAAGGTATTATCGAGCTTCCTTATTTGAATTTCATATATATTCTCATAAGAAAGTTTAAAATCTTTGGAAAGATAAGTGAATATGCAAATAGAATAGTTTTATCTGACGAGAAAAAAGTTAAAGAAATATTGCAAAAAGCTGGCTTTAAAATTGAATTTTTCGATAAATTCTTTACTGTACCAGCTACTTTTTATAAAAATTGTAAATCAGAGATCTATTTATTAGTATTAAATAAAATTGACTTTGTACTACCAAGAAGTATCTTCGGCAGAAGTTTATTTATAACCGTTAAAAAAAATGGATAGTCTAATTTCAATAATAACTGTTAATTATAACGGCAAAAAATGGCTTAAAAAACTTTTTGATTCTTTGCTTTGTCAAACGTATAAAAATTTTGAAATTATTTTTGTAGATAATGGTTCAGTTGATGATAGTGTTGAATTTATAAAAAATAATTACAAAGATGATAGAATAAAGATTATAAAAAGTGATAAAAATCTAGGTTTTGCCAGAGGGAATAATTTAGGGTTTAAAAGCTCAAGGGGTGAATATATTTTGCTTTTAAATAATGACACTTGGATTGGGAATCATTTTATCGAAAAAATCTATAATTATTTGTTGATAAATAATCTAGACGTGGTCGCGCCTAGAGAAGCTGATTATAATGGATTATCATTGCCATATTCTGATAATAGAACTATAGATATACTCGGACATCCGTTTTTTTTAAAAAATAAAATTAGAAAAATTTTTTATTTGCAGGGATTTTGTCTTATTTTCAACAGGAATCTATATAAACTCACTGGCGGATTAGATAATAATTTCTTTATGTATTGTGAAGAAACAGATTGGTTCTGGCGTTTAAATTTGCTTAATAAAAAATTTGGTTTAAATAAAAATGTTTGTGTTAACCATGCTGGATCGGGAAGTACTGGTAAGGGATTGAAATACAATATTTTTCTTTGGCGAAATCAAAATACTTTACAGATGCTGATGAAGAATTATCAATGGTTTAATCTCTTATGGGTTTTACCTTTATATATATTGCAAAATATTTTTGAGATAATATTTTTTTTAATAATATTAAAACCGAAATTTTCCTATTCTTACATTGAAGGATGGATATTTAATATTAAAAATATTAGAAAAATTCTAGAGAAAAGAAGATTGGTGCAAAGGGATAGGAAAATTAGAGACTCGGAAATAATAAAAAAAATGTACTGGGGGCCAGGGAAGCTTAAACATTTATTTGATTATATAAAAAAATAAAATGAATAGATATTCGACATTAAAGACAGTTGATACCAATTATTATTCAACAAAGAACATAATTCTCAGAGAAATTAGTTCTAATAAAACGATTCTTGATATTGGTTGCAATGACGGTTATTTTGGAAGGTTTGACAAAGGAAATATTTACTATGGGTTAGATTACTCAGTTAAGGCTTTGAGCGACGCGAAGAATGACTACAAAGATATATTACAGTATGATTTAAATAATTTATTGGTTTTACCATGGGACATTAAATTCGATACCATAGTGTTTGCTGATGTTTTAGAACATGTACTATATCCGGAAAAAGTTTTAGAATATTTTAGTAAAAACTATCTTATTAATAATGGAAAAGTAATAATTTCCTTGCCAAATATAGCTAATTGGCAAGTTAGGCTAAATTTATTATTCGGAAAATTTAATTATACAGATACAGGGATAATGGATAAAACGCATTTACATTTCTACTCTTTTCGGAGTGCTAGCAGGTTGATACGAGAAAATAATTTGAGAATAAATAAGGTTTTTAGTGGAGCGTCGTTCTTTGGCCCAACCATAGATATTTTTCCATTTCTAAGAAATATCTTGGCGACTAATATAATATTAATTTGCGAAAAAAATGAGAAAAAGAAAATTATTAAATAAAGTTTTAAATAATAGTATAGTGCAATTTATTCTATATTCTCCTTTAGCAGATTATCATCAATGGTCGCTTTTGAAGTTTGTGAAGTGTAATGCTAAAAAGATAAAAAAGAACGAAAAAATAATTGATATAGGTGCGGGAGAATTAAAATATATAAAATACTTTGAGCATTGCGAATATAAATCACAGGATTTTTGTCTAGGTGATGCTAACTGGGATTTTTCTAAAATAGATATTAAATCATCAGCATATAAAATACCAGAGAAAGATGCTAGTTTTGACTATGTTTTATGCACACAAGTATTAGAACACTTAGAGTTTCCGGAGAAAGCTTTTTCTGAGTTTAGTAGATTATTAAAAAATGGAGGAAAATTAATATTAACCGCGCCACTTGGTTTTGGAGAACATCAAATACCTTATGATTTTTTTAGATATACAAAATATGGACTTAAAAGTTTAGGAAAAAGAAATAATCTAAAATTAATAGAAATAAAACCTCACGGAGGAATATTTATAAATTTAGAATATGTATTGTGGCAATCAAAAAATAAATTATTACCATTCAATAATATTTTATTAGTAAGATATCTATATTTTTTCATTTTTCTTCCAATTAAAATATTATCGGGAGGGATCTTTATATTTTTAGATTTGTTTGATAGAGAAAAGACGTGTACACTAAATTACAATTGTATATATGAAAAAATTTAATGATTTTTTGAGAAAAAAGAAATATTTATTGTTACTTATCTTTGCATCAATAATAACTCATTTACAATGGTTTAACCCTTTCTCTATTTTAAATTATTCAGACTGGAGCTATTGGCCCAATGAAGCTACTAGCCAATTATATAATTCTTATGGAACGTGGATTAATTTTTCTAACTTTGGATTAGTAAACATTCAGTTACCTTTTAATCTTTTTACTTTCATTTGGTCACTAATTGTGAATCTAGGATCCTCTTACGATTTTGCCACAAAAATAACTTTCTTAATCCCAATTGCAATTTTAGGGTTCATTGCACCCTATATCTTGTTTAAAAAATTAATAAAAGATGAGCTAGCTTCTTTTGTCGTTGCTTTATTTTATGGGGCATCTACATATTTTCTAATTCGACAAACAGCGCATATACCCATTGCATTTATTTATGCATTGACTCCGTTTATTCTTTATTTTTTCATTAGAGCCTTGGAAAATAATAAATTAGTAAACTGGTTATTTTTTATTTTAGTTTATTGGACGGGTAGCTGTTATGAGATTAGAATTACCTATATTGTTACTTTAATACTTTTTCTCTATTTTGTATTTTGTCACATTTTAAACATTAAGAAACATTGGAAGAATATTTTATTGGGAGGTTGTTGCTTTATAAGTCTAAGTTTTTTCTGGCTACTCTCAATATCATTTGGCAGATCATTTGATAGTATTCTTGCTGTTGCCAACAGAGGTCTTTTTGGTAACTTTCTATTCGATATTGAGCATGCCTTTGCTCTATCGAATGATCCATGGACAGGAGGTCTACTTAATAATCAGTTTATCAAGCAACCTATAATTTGGTATTTTTGGTTTCTTCCACTTATTTCTTTCTCTGTTTTTTTATTCAAGCCAAAAAATTTTAAATATAAAAAAGAAGTTGTATTTTTTGGTGTAGTCTCACTTATTGGAATTTTTTTAACTAAACAATCTACAGAACCATTGGTTGGCGCTTATCTCTGGCTCTACAATAATTTTCCTGGGTTTAATCTATTTAGAGATGCTTCGAAATTTTATTTACTAACAGCAATTGGCTATACTGGTTTGTTAGGATATAGCTTACTTGTGTTAAAAGAGCATAAAAATGAAATTTTAAATAAATATGTATTTTTTGTTTTTTCAATAATCATAATTTTTATTAGTGTTTGGAATGTTAAGCCATTAATAACTGGTGAAATAAGAACCATGTTTGTCTCAAGAAATATCCCAACAGATTATTTAGTTTTAAAATATTTTATATTAAAACAACCAGACTATTTTCGGACTATGTATATCCCTACGGATTCTCGATGGGGTATCTTTACTAATCAAAAGCCAAAAATTAGTGATATCGCTGTGATTGATAGCGAATGGAAAAATTTATTAAAAAATTATAATGAAAACGAAAAACTAACTCAAGACAAAATTATTAATGTTTTCAAACTGCCATTCGCAGAGAATTTGATGGATAATTCCTCTATAAAATACGTTATTGTTCCCCTTCAGGATGTTGAGAATGATGATGATTTTTTTGTTTCTTATGGAGGGGATAAAGATCCAAATATTAGGGAATGGTACATAAAAGAGCTAGATAAAGTAGATTGGCTCAAGAAGATTGACATTGGAACACAAGATTTGGTGGTTTATGAAAATGAGAGTTATAAACCACATATTTATTTAACCAAAGAAAAAGAAACGATTTATTCTGATGTGGCTTTTCAAGGGATTGATTGGCAATTTAAAAACCCTACGGAGTATAAAATTTCGCTGAAAAACCTCTCCAAAATTCAATATCTTGATTTTTCCGAGAGTTTCCATTCGGATTGGAAATTACGGGTGGGAGATTTTAATTGGTTCAAGGTATTGACTGATAAGAATTATTTTTTGCCCGACGATTTTCACATCAAAAACAACGCCAACTTAAACACTTTTAAAATTGATCCCGATTACATCAAACAAAACTTCCCCAAAGAAGACTACAAAGAAAATCCCGATGGTTCGATTGATGTCGAGCTAACGCTATACTTCAAACCTCAATCATATTTCTACCTCGGTTTAATTATCAGTGGCGTAACTTTGCTGGGGTGTTTGGGATACCTTGGTTATGATTTTGTGAAACGAAGAAAGAGGAAAGAGATTGATACGACAGTAGAGGAGAATGAAAAAAACAAATGAGATTGATTTTGGTAATTTTTAATCTAAATCGATGTTTGATGTTGAATGGGTTCACATAATTGTTTATTTTGTTTTGTTACCCGGACTTATTGCGATCTTGCTTATTGATAAAACTTGGAAAAGTTTTTATTCCTCAATTATTCACGTTGTTAAGGCTAATAATAAAGGTAAGATAAGTATATCTAAGATTATTTTGAGCGGTTTTTTTATGAAGAATCAATTTATTTTAGGTATTTTTATCATTACCATTCTTTTATCTCTACTGGTTGTAAATATTTTTGAAAAAAACGAAGTATTGCCGATTGTTTCGATAATCATCGGCTATCTTTTGGGTAGAAACTTTAAAGAAATGGATTTTGGTGTTCCCAAAAAAGGGGACGATAAAAAAAATGAAAAAATTTAAATTAGAAGAAATTGAAGATATTTTAAAAATAAAAGGACATAATTATCCTTTAAACAAGGAAGAAATAGAAGAATATTTTAACTATCTTGTTAGCACATTGAAGATTGATGATCCTGTTAATTTTCTAGCTAAAAAATGCTGTTTGGGGGTTAGTCAGGGCTTATATCTTTTAATGTACGGGAAGGATTTGAAAGATATTCTAGATAATTTCAAGGGAACGGAAAAGGATAAAAAAGATTTATTGAGAGAATTATCGTTAATGCATAATAATTTTCTACTGGAAGTTTCTATTCTTGGTCAACTGTCAAGGAATGGTTGCAAAATAGGTTTCTATGAGCATTTAGATGGTAAAAATCCGGATGCAAGCGTGGAAGTCAATGGAAAGAAATATATTTTGGAAGTAACCTTGGCGGAAATTACCTATACTGACGAAAAAAGCCATAAGAAAATAAATATTATCGAAGCAAAGGGCTCAAAATGGTTTGATAGGTATCTTATGGATAGAATAGAAAGGGAGGCGACAATGAATCAGTTTAATAATAAAACACTTATTATTTCGCCCAAGAATGTTTTCTCTGAATTCTGGTCTAGGATACAAAAATTTGAAGGATCCTTGAGTGATTTTTTCATTAATTCAGACGAAGTAGAAATTTTTGATGAGATTCTGACAGGTGATAAAGTTTTAGGTGTAAGCTATGAGTTAAAAGGAGATGGATACTCTTGTAAATTTGTGATTAAATCAACTTTTGGTTATCTGCTAAACACACTTTCCGATAAAAATAAACAATTTAGAGGTTCTTCAAAAAACTTTATTCTCTACATAGAAATAGCGAGGATGGATTTTATGGGAATAGGAGACAGTATGATTGTTGAATTGCAACATTACTTGAAACGATTTCCCAATTGTGCCGCCGTTGTTCTTTGCGAAAGGTTTGCCATTGATTATCAAGAAAAATCTCCATCTTTATTTTCTGAGTGTTATTTTGTTGCAAATGGTAACTGTAAAGATGTTATAGATCCAAGAACTCCTGATGGAGAATATGATTTTAAAGATATTGATAAATTAATCTTACGCAACAATACCCATTTTATTATTACTAAAGACGGAGACAGAAGGTTTATTAGTAAAAGATCTTTTGTGAATAAATATAAGTAAAATTATAAATAATCTATAGTGGCGAAACCCCAATGGAACTTATGATTTTATGAGGCGGAGGAGGGATGGGCGGTTGGGATTGGAGGAGAAAAAGGAGGATGAGGAG
>JAPLZG010000045.1 GCA_026395155.1 Candidatus Tayloriibacteriota bacterium
CGAAGCCTTGCTTCGAAGCAAGGCTTCGAGGTAGAAGTCGAAGTAAATTATTTGCAAAACCAACGAGCGAAAATCCCACAAGGTAAAAGTCGTCCGGTTTTGACTTTCCCGCCGATAATTCCTGAATTATGGAGGGTTTCTTCAATAGTTAGTTCCCCTATCTCAATCTCACCTCCAAACTTTTTTACTATAGGTTCAAGAGCATTCACATATGCAACAGAAGAATATCCTGAAGCATAACCGTTTATTATAAAGAAAAGTGGATTGTCTGAGAGAATTTTTGAACAATCTTCCAAAAGTTTTAAAAAATCATCTTCAATTTTCCAAATCTCTCCTTTTCCTCCTCTACCGAAAGATGGCGGATCCATCATTATTGCGTCATATTTTACCTCACGTTTAATTTCCCTCATTACAAACTTTCTTGCATCATCAATAATCCAGCGAACAGGTTTTGTTGAAAGTCCACTAAGTTCAGCGTTTTCTTTTGCCCATGTTATTGCAGATTTTGAACCGTCTACATGAGTGACTTCCGCACCAGCTGAAAGTGAAGCGAGTGTTGCTCCTCCTGTGTAGCCAAACAAGTTCAAGACTTTGGGACGAATGTTGAATGTTGAATATGGAATGTCGTTGTCAGAATTCTTTTTCATTTTTTCTTTTTCTATATTCGATATTCTATTTTCGATATTCTCCTTGATGAATTTCCAATTCATTGACTGCTCTGGAAAAACTCCAGTATGTTTAAAAGCTGTTGGTTTGATATTAAATTTTAAATCATCAAAGGCAATCTGCCATCCATCTCGTAGTGAAGAGCTATCACGATTTCTGGTAAAATCATTTTGAGTAAATTTCCAAGATTTTCTACCGTTATCAAAAACCGCATCATTATTTTTCCATTCATCTTCCGAAAGATTCTTATTCCAAAGAGCTTGAGGATCTGGCCTTCTCAAAATATATTTTCCATATCTCTCAAGCTTTTCACCATTACCACTATCTATAAGCTCATAATCTGCACTTGTTTTTGTTTTAAGTATTATCGGTTGCATAAAAAAACTATAACATAAAACAAGTCGTGTGCCTATCCCGACGATTAAATTAAAAAAACCGCAGGTCGCCAAAGCAACACCTGCGGTCATCTGAAAGTCTTGTTCAAGCACCTTTCTCATGAAGTGCAAAATTGAACAAAACAGCATCTTCAGAAAGCATAAGATCCCGATAATAATCCGGTCCCTTATCACTTTCCAATTGTCCATGAGATCTCAAACTAAGATCAATGTGCCGACACTCTTTATCTCCTTTAACTTGGCAGTGAACCCATGCATGACCATTTGCTCCGACAAGAGACAAATCATCAACAAGCTCACACACATACAAAATCAAACCGAGAGTGATCGTGTACGTGGAACACTTGCCGATACGAGCTCCGAGCTGAGTATTGAGAGTATTTATGTTACCAAAACGATATTTCTGTCCACAATGGAGATTGTCAATAAATTTCCAATCGTCATTTTCTCCTTGTGGAATATGATCGCTAAAATGACCCAGATACCAGCGCTCAGATTCAAGATACGACCAATAAGGATAAGCTCCACCTTCCTTTTCAAAGAGAACAAAAGTCCAAATACTCGCCAAATTGGCAAGCACAAGACCTTCGATTCTCAAGACAGCGTCTTTGGGGCTATATTGCTTGGCGATATCCCAAGAGATTTTCACCAACCCTTCAAGGACCAAAGAATCTGTAATCTTAATTCCCAAAATCTTCTGATTCTTAAGAGAAGACATCAACTTTCGGTATTTCGGAGGTAATCTCCCACTCATATGGCAAACCTTTCCTTTAGACGAACTTCTGAGACTAGAGTAGCATTTTATAAACTAATGTCAAAAAATATAACAGATTGTGCGTCATAACCTCGCAAGCTTTGATGCGAGATATTCGGATATCACTCTTCTATAAAAATACTCCTTCTCAATTACGCCATGGCTGAATTGAGTATAAAAATACTATCCCTGTTTATAATCATGTGATAATAGTAATTGTTCTAGAAATTATTTTCTTTCTCTGTATATGGCTTTGCTAATTTAAAAGTTTTTAATTTATCTTGTAAATCTATTGACTTAACATAATCGATAAAATCTTTTGGTAATGGTGACGGACCTACCCAGACACTTTTTTGAATCATTATGTAGTTGAATTTTTTTAAATGTCTACGAAACCAATCCCTCTCTTTTTTCTTCTCATGTGGAATATCATACATAACAATAAGATTTTTAGGTGTGCCTTTTTTTACATTAGATAAAAATGTATTAAGAAAAATTCTTTTGTTATGCTTTGATTTTACTGGTTTCTTTGATGGGTTATATATTGGAAACCCAAAAGAATTTACTGGAACACCTTTATAAGATCTTACTTTATTCATAATATTAATTATTATACTCACATCTTCTCAATTACGCCATGGCTGAATTGAGGATAAATTGTGTATGTGTATATATGGGTATATATAGATGTTAAGTATTTTGGTGTATTAAAATTAAATACCCTATATACCAAACAGTTTTTTAGCATTCTCTAAAAGTTGTAATCTTACTTTCTCAAAATCCTCCCCGCGGATTTCTGCAATCTTTTTATAAACTTCAATAACATAAGCAGGTTCATTCCTTTCTCCCCTATGTGGAACGGGTGCTGCGTATGGTGAATCTGTCTCAGCGTGGATCTTTTCAAGCGGAATATTTTTTATTACATCATCAAGATCACTAACACCTGTCCGACCAAGTTCTTTCTTGGGCGGATAAGTAATTATTCCCGGAAATGAAATCGTAAAGCCTAGATCAGTAAATCTTTTTGCATTATTTAAATTTGAAGTAAAAAAATGTAAATTTCCAAAAGCTTTTCCTTCATATTTTTTGAGGATTTCGTATGCATCGTTATGTGCTTCACGAATATGAAGCATCAAAGGTTTTTTATACTTAATCGAAAACTCAATTTGTTTTATAAAATCTTTTTTTTGTCTTTCTTTTTCCTCTTCTGTAATCTCTTCTGATTTTTGATCTTTGATTTTTGATTTTTTATCTATGTAATAGTCCAGTCCACATTCCCCTATTGCCACAACTTTAGGATTTTTTACTAACTCTTCATATTCTTTATCATCAAAAACTTCTTCAAGATTGTGTGCCGGATGCATACCAATACAAGCCCAAACGTTTTCATTTTCATTTGCAAATTTTACAGCCTCTTTTGAACTAGCCAAATCTGCACCAACGGCAATAGTTGCAACACCTTCATTTTGCATTCTTTCAATTACTTCTTTTATACCTGCCCCGCCTGCCTGCGCAGGCAGGTCTTCGAAACCAAGATGGGAATGAATGTCGATGTATTTCATAACAGTATAAGTATAAGGTATGAGTATGGGAAATACCAATCTGTCATTCCCGCGTAGGCGGGAATCCAGTTCTGATTTTCCTAGATTCCCGTATTCACGGGAATGACAGAAGGGGAA
>JAPLZG010000006.1 GCA_026395155.1 Candidatus Tayloriibacteriota bacterium
ACATGGGAAATGCAAACGACAAGCTCCCCCATAAGGATCCTCAAATATGATGATCTGTCATCCCTATAGGCAATCACAAATATGTCTACTGATGAATATCTATGGGTGTTTACTGGTATCTGAAAATTTATAAATAAATATTTGTTTTTGACAAATATATGAAAAATAAATGTATGTACTTGTTGTAGGGGCGTTTAGTAAACGCCCAGGCCTACGGATAATTGTTATTTTTCATATAGCAGTATAGCATTGAATTTTTTATACGTCTTTACTCCAAAATATTACTCCAAAGACTAGTAGCTTTCCTCTCTTGACTTATTTCTGCTAATATATATTATCACTTACGTAAAAATTATTATAAACAAAATTTACTACTATGTTAGATTTATTAGGAAAAAATCAGAAATTTTCGGACTTATTAGTCCTTATGTTTGATGACATTATTGCATTGGGTCCAGATGTTAGACCTCCAGACGTAACACCTCGCACAGGCATCCACTGCTGTATAAAGGAGCCGCAATCAAGGAATATTATTATGCCTTACGCATATACTCCTTCGGTAGTTGCTATGCACCTTTCATCGGAAAAAATTGGCCGTGCATTTGAGAAAGGATATTATTCCTCACGGATTGGTGCAGATCCCAAAAAGTTTGAATTCCCTGGTGGTTTGATTGCCAAGTATGGTTGGATTATGGTTTTGATTGGTGTCTCTGGTTTATTGAGCGATGAAGATGAAATGGCCGCGTTTGTACTTCATTCTCACTTGTTAAAGTTATCGCCAAACAAACTCAAAACGGTAATCTATCCGAATGAAGCAAGTGTACCATGGGAGGTATTTAATCCTGATGGATACATTTGGAGAACTCTCTCTCCTTATTGTTACAAACATTAAAGAAAAATGCTCGGCAAATTGCCGGGCGTTTCTCATATAAAAATATTTTTTAATCTACTTTGATTTCTGTCTGTTCTCACTGTTTGAAACTTAGCTTCTGGGCTCTAGTTACTGAAGTGATATCATCAGCGAATTGTGATAGATCTATGCTTGAAGCGATTTCTAAATGTGCTAATTCTGTCCCTAATCCCAATTGTTTCTCTGTCTTGTATCAGCGAACTTTTTCTACGATAATCAACAACTCCTCTACTGCAGAGGAAATGTTTTTCATATCCTGCGTGATAGGAAAGATGTCGTTATTTGGATAGGATAAAACGTGAAGTGAGTCAGATGTAATGTTGTCTTTGTAATAGGTCTGATATAATTCTTCTGTCACAAAAGGCAGGTAAGGAGCGATTAATTTAATGATAGCCAATAAGCTATGATAGAGCGCAAATTGCGCAGAAATTTTTTGTTGAGCCCCATTGGAATATTTTTCTGCTTTGTAAATTTTATCTTTGACGATTTCCAAATAATTATCACAGAAATCATGTCGGAAGAATTTTTCAAATTCTATCTTAGCAAGACCGTATTCATAATTATTCAAATAGTCGGTCATGGCCTTGGAAGTTTTATTAATCTGATTGATGATTCGAAGATCGATGGGATATAAATCTTTTTCTTCTAACTTCGTATTTCTGTCATAGTCTTCTAGATTCATAAAGACAAAATTTGCTGCGTTTCGAAGTTTGGTAATTAATTTTTGTCCGATCTTAAATTCATTTTCATC
>JAPLZG010000054.1 GCA_026395155.1 Candidatus Tayloriibacteriota bacterium
ACTTGAACTTTTTTTTTTGTGCACTGCTATTGCGTAAGAGACTGAATGTTTGGGTGGAATCGAGATGTATAGATGGATATGCTCGTCTCCAATGTGCCAAGAGATAATTTGGAATCCTTTCCATTTTGAAAGTAACTTGAAAATTCTTTTCATTTCAAGTTTAATGTATTTGTCAGCTAGTATCTTTCCTCGATACCGAGTTGTCCAAACTATATGGTATTGGCAAAGATATGTAGCGTGATTAAGTTGGTACAGTCTTATGTTTGTCATGAAAAAATCACCTCCTTTCTTTGGGGGTGATTTTATTATATCATTTGGTTGCTGTATTCGTGAGCTACGCTTTAAACGCACACACCAGCTAACGCTGGTGGTTTATACTTGTAAAGAAAAACGCCTGTTATTTTTTAACAGGCGATATTGATGGATCTTCCGTCGGCTACCCTTATAATTTCTCAGTTGGTCTTTCTGGAAGTGCAAACACGCTTTGAGCTAAAATCTTTCCACACTTCAAACAATAGACATTTTCCGGGTTACCCTTGTCTGCTAAACCTTCTTCACAACGGCAGAAACAATCGCAATAACCTTCCAAAGACCTTTCAAGTCCAGGATCTGCTTCACCACCATACTCAAACCAGCATTTCATCTTCAAAATTTCAAAAGAACGCTTATTAGAATACATCAGATTTCTCCTTTCTTGATGTAAATTCTATAAATCAGAGGTTTTTTAGCGGGCAACTCGGGTCTGGAACTTTTAGATAATGAGTATTATAGGGCGTTTTTAGGGTTCGGTCGAGAAGGAAAATTTGAGGAGATTAGGTCGGGGTTTTGAAAGCAAAATGAGACAAATGGGACACAGGACACGGGGTGTCTCATTGGGACAGCATATTGTCTCATTTGCAAGACACCATGAGACACAATGAGACAGTGGGGAGGGTTTTTGTCTCGTTTTCGGCACACGTATTAAGATTTGCCAGATAAGAGCATTAATTAGAAGACCCCCTAAGACTCTGAATGTATTTTTTGTCCTCTTCCTTCTTTATTTTATAAAGATCCAATTTTTTGTTTATTTCTGCCATTTTGTAATCTAGTACGTCATCTCCGCCGCCAAACTCCTTTTCAGATGCTACTGTAGCTATTTTAGTAAAATTATCTTCTATTTCGGGATTCTGATAATTAGAAAACTCATAGATGTTTATCATATAGACAGTAGGACAAAGACGGCAATCTCCTACGCCAGAATCGGCTTCGGCAACAAACCATGTTCCATTTCTCTCAACCAGTCTGAAGCTATCTTTATAAGTCGATTTAAAAAGTTTTTGAGTTTTAAAAGAGGTTCCTTGATCATCATTTTTGTTTAAAGAGATGGTTGAGAGCGATATTAAATAATCCGCTGCGTATGGTTTGTAAGCGTAAATCAAAATTTCTTGAATTCCATCGCCATTAAGATCTTTGAATTCTATAGATTTGTTAATTGATTCTATCTTATAATCATTAAAATCATTGTTTCCTTGGAAGAAGGGGTAATCTGACAAAGCAATGAAGTGCTTGATAATGTTGTTTTTGTCAACGATCGCAACCATAACTGGCTTTGCCGGGATGTATTGTTCTTCTGGACCATCCACGGGGTAAGGATCTCTGAGAGTATCTGATTTAACTTGTCTTAAGCCTAAAATTTTGAAATCCCCTTTTTCTTTTGAGGAATAATTTTTACTGATTGCAATTTCATAATCTTTTGGCAATTCAAAATTCAAACCAATAGCCTCTGGGATGTCAGTTGGCTTCTCTGCTAATGAGTAACTTATTTCTAGATTTTTACTTAGTATTTCATCCAGATTGTTACTTCCTGCGGATTGCTTTGGCTCTATATTTTCGCCGTCTGGATTGTCTTTTTTTATTGCTTCTTGATTCTCTATTCTATCGTTGCCCAAGTCCACTTTCTTCAAATGAAACCTGTTTTTCCGACCTAAATAATGGGCAAAAGAAAAAATAATAATGACTATTAAAAGTATTATTCCTAGTTTTGG
Source organism: Candidatus Tayloriibacteriota bacterium (assembly GCA_026395155.1). Classification (GTDB taxonomy): domain Bacteria; phylum Patescibacteriota; class Minisyncoccia; order Phycocordibacterales; family GWA1-40-21; genus Bog-1340. The sequence continues at coordinate 2,025 of JAPLZG010000054.1, forward strand.
CCAATTTTGTTTGAGAGACTTATTCATACTTAAAAAGTTTATTTTCCCTATATATTGTCATTCTACATTTTTTATCCGCAGGGAATGCGTTTCGTAACCTTCTTCAGCTCATATGTTCTCAATTTTTCATCAAAAACATACCTACTTTTGGTTTGGTTGCTTTTCCCATGGTCACATCCTGAGCTAAAATCAACTGAACCATCAGGGTTTGGAAAGAAATTCATATGTGTGTCTGTGTAAGTGTCTCCCGATTCAATACTATAAACATTTGGATGGTCTATTGTGGGGTCATAGGCACCAATAGTATAGTCATTATTTCCGCAAGAATCATAGCCAACTTTAAACGAAATTTCATAAGCCAAGCCATCGCCATTTAAGTCCTGCAGTTTTAACAAAGGGGGTTCGACTATCTCCATTTTAGAATCCTCCGATACTCCATCATTGGACCATGTTCCATCCAAGTTTCCTTTAAAATTTCTAAACATTGGATAATTCGGACTGTAATCCCCCTTGGAGATATAGGTTGTTCCTAAAAATTCTCCGTCACGCACAAGGCCGAGGCGATAAATTCCTTCTAACTGTTGGCCGTAATCAATGTCTGAGCAAGTAATTACTGGCTCATCAATTATACCATCTTCATCAGTATCCATCCCGGGAAATCTGCCTAATGTATAAGGAGGCTCAACGTATAAAACAAGAGTCCCCTTATTATTAGGAAGTTCTACAAAATCACGCAAGAAAGCTTTCTCGGGCAGAGCTGACTCTATGGCTTTTGCCTCTTCTGTTTGAAAACGGGCTGGTCGATTTTCATTTATCCGTTGCACATCCTCCAAATAACTAAATGGATTTTGTTTTTGTTCTTCAACCTTCTTCTGTTCAACAATTTCCGTTTTTTTGACTTCTTCTTTTAAAACAACTTTATTTTTCTGACCCAGATAATGAGCAAAAGAAAAAATGATAATGACTATTAAAACCATTACTCCTAATTTAAGCCAATTTTGCTTGGGAAATTTTTGCATAAAAAATACTAAAACTTTTAATTTAACACATCTGTTAGATCCTTATTCCCAGGATCTAGTTCCGCATTCATCGCCGCATTTACATCACAATATTCACCTTTCGCTTTCACTGTGTTTATTTTTTCAAAATAGTAATCCGGATAGTTGGGGTTGCTTTCAGTATTTTCTTTCAATTTATAAATTTTAAAATTAACAGGTTCATCGCTATAATAAAATAATTTTCGGTCACGTTCGGCTAAAATTAAATAAGTTTTTTTGTCTGACGTTTTTACAATCCTTATATCGCTAATCCTACAATCTATATCGAGCATTGCTTCGATATCATTTTTTCCTCCCAGATCATCGGAGTTATCAACTATTTGAGTAATGGTCCAGAGATCGTAATTATTATACTCTGATTTAGGCTTAAATATATAAAAGCTATAAACGTCTGAATCGCGAGGTAAAATTGCATTATTGTGAAATGACTTGAATACTATGTCTTGAATTCCATCAGAATTTAGGTCTATTTTGTTCGGACCGTTTTTGAAGGAAATAATTTGAAGTTCCTCTTTTATATTATTTGATTTTCCGGTTTGATTATCTCCCGAATTAAATTTTTTTATCTCTTCGTAATTAGGGCTCGCTTCGAGTACTTGTTGAAACTCGGCTTTAAATTTTTCTTTGCCAGGGACATCTTTTGGCCAAGCTTGATTGAAAAATTCCCAAGCAGTTTTCTCGTTACCGGAATAAATCAGATCCAGCATATATTCCCAAACAAGTGAAGAAAGGCCTTCGCTTTCGCTGTTTCTATCTTTGCTATAATCTTGATTCGCTTCCTCTATTTTTTTATTAACTTCT
>JAPLZG010000110.1 GCA_026395155.1 Candidatus Tayloriibacteriota bacterium
CGTCTACAAAACTGCCAGGACCTTTCGTTCCTCCTTCAATAAATTGTTGTGATAAGGCATTGAGAAGTTCTCCTAATTTAGGTAATCTTGTATAATCATTTACTGGGTTAGCACAGTAAGCGACTGCAGCGTCCCAAGTCATAACACCTCGATCGGAAGACCACTCTAGGGCTGGGGTGCCGGCGGACATTGAACCTGTAATTCCAAAAAGGTCTACTCCTAACTTGATGTTTCCAGCATCAAAAGCAGTAGAAGTGGTGGAGATAGTAGCAGAACCACCATAGTAGCCTGCAGGGACTCTAAGGAGAAGCTTGTTTGTGGATGTCGAGGTAGTTATAACAGCAGTATCATTTGTTTTTACAGCTATTGTACCTGTGGCTCCCATTATAGAGTATGTATCTAGAAGATTATCATAATTAATTGTAGGAATGGATTCCCAGATTTCTGTAAGGGTGTGCATTGTACCTGTGGTGGGTGAAGAAGTGGTGGAGACAGTATGAGTTGGAGATGATGTATAAGAAGGTATTTTAAGTTTATTATATATATCAGAGAGAGTATACATAGTAGGAGTGCCTACTGGACCTGTAGGTATAAGTGAGCCTGCGAGTATTGTGCCTCCGAGAATAATAAGAAAAGCGAGAGCGGAGAAGAGTGTTGATTTGGTTTTATATTTCATTTAAATAAAATTAATTAATAATTGATAATGGGTTTATTATAACATAGACTATATATATATATATTATAAAACTGTGGATAACTAGTTTAGGCATTAATCATCTAAGTAAAATTGATTTCTCAATTCTCCCCTATTCTGATAAGATATATACAATGTCAAATTTCGCAGAAAATAGAAAAGCATATTTTAATTATGAAATCATTGAGAAAATCACGGCGGGTATTGAGTTGCTTGGAATTGAAGTTAAGGCAATCAAGGCAGGACAAATGTCTCTTGATGGTTCTTATGTAATAATCCGTGGGGGTGAAGCTTTTTTAATTGGTTCAAACATTACTCCTCTTCAACCAAAAAATATTCCTGTCGGTTATGATCCGAGAAGAAATAGAAAGCTACTTCTTACAAAAAAGGAGCTAAAAAAACTCGCTGGGATTGAGAGTAAAAAGGGTTTGACAATATTAGCCCTTTCGGTGTATAATATTAAAGGTCTTATCAAAGTCCTTATAGGAATAGGAAAAGGAAAAAAGAAATTTGATAAGCGTGAAAATATCAAGGAAAAAGATCTTGATAGAGAAGCAAGAAGGAATATGAAAGGTTAGTAATTATGGGGATGTATGTTTTGACAAAAAACCGAACCCATCCGTGCAAAGTGGAGCTCCAATAACTCCTAAAAAGGTTGGAAAAATATTTGCAAACAATTTAGTTGCAAAAGCTAAGTCTCTTGTATCTCCATATTTTGGAGCCAAGGATTTGGTTCTCGCTTACGCTTTAGCCTAAGCGACGTCGCTTTTATCCCTTTCGCGAGAATAAAAGTTGGCGTAATAAACGCGAATATATTTTAGATTTTTCCTAACCCTAAAATGAAAATTAAGGAATCGGCTTATAAAAATTTTGTAAGTTTTATATTTTATAAGCTTAAATTGTCGTAAGACAAATAAACCTTCTATACTTTGTAGAATCGTTTGAGTGAATTTTTTGGACGTGGTTTCAACACCACCATCTCCACCCGAAATAAAAAAATCATCAAGCGCTTGATGATTTTTTTTATTACGTATTGTACTTCATTTACTTTTTGCAACCGCATCCGCAATCACAATTTGGTTTACATTCACATTTTTTTCCACAGTTGCATTTACAATTACACTTATCTTTACAAGTACAGTTACATTCACATTTACAAGTGTCTATTTTTTCTTTCATAACTTTATTTATTATTATTAATAAAATCGACCTATTATCTTACTCGATTATTGCTTCATATTCCTTAAATATATCTTGAGAAACAATTTTTTCTGGAGAAGTATTTTTAGTATCATATCTGACGACGAATACATCTGGAGAGACAAATTTAACTCCACTAACGCCTTCTACTTTATTTATTTCTTGAATTATAAGAAAAGAGTGTCCGGTACAAGGAATTTGAACTTTAATGGTAGTTTCTGCTAATCCCGATTGATCACCCTTAATATAATTTGAATTAATATTTGCCAAGATAGGTATTACTCCATAGAAAAAAATGATATTAATTATTATGGTCGCTGAATATATCGTTGATATATATTTCCAATTACTTTTAATTCCGCTCTTGCATAAGCAACCAGTTTTATTTAAATAAATATATACAGATACTGTAGCTAATATTAAAGAAATTTGGTATTAATAAAATATTTTTCAAAAAGGCGGTTGCGGTAATTGCCCCTAAAATAGAAAAAAGTGCAAACGTGAGACAAAATGAATGAGGTAATAAACCATATAATATTCCAGAGAATAAACCTCTTCCCGCTTTTGTTTTTTCAGTTGTACAACATTTATTGTTCTGGTTCATATTATTTATTGTAAATATTAATTACTTTCAATATCTCTTCCGTCATTTTTTTCTGTTTCCTTTCATCTTTTGCCAAAACAGCTGACTTAAAACAAGTATTAAAGTGATTACTCATTAATTTTTCATGAGCAGAACGAAGTAATCCTATAACAGCAAGATTTTGTTGCATAACTTCAATGCAATAATGATCATTCTCAACCATTTCAGTAATTTTTTTTAATAAACTTGATGCCTTTTTAAGACTAATGAGAATACTTTTCTTTTTATCTTCTTTTATCATTTAATTATTTTTAATACTTATAATATACCTAGGGGGTAGGTATATACTAAAGATATCAAATAACATATATTTGTCAAATATTATTTATGTGCACAGAAATATACTACTACTTCTCGTACTATCTTTTAGTTAAATTTATTTTCTACTATTTCAAGAAAAATTTGTGTTAAAATATCATTATGTCCACAAAAACCAACTTAATCATATTAATAATTTCTTTTTTGTTTTTTTTCATAATTACTATTGGTGTAGTAAAACAATCAGAAATTATTCAAAATTTTGATAATCAAACAGCTTATCTGATAAGTAATATTCACTTCCCTACTCTTGATAAAATGATGATTTCAATCACAAAAATTTGTAATACTTACGAATCACTTTTAATTTTCATTGTTTTCGCAATTTTACTTATTGTTAAAAGGAAAAAAACTTCTTTCTATATTTTAACCATTGCCACAGCCCTTGGAACAATATTGCCAGAAATAATAAAAAATCTTGTTGGAAGAATACGCCCAGAAAGCCTTCTTCTTCAGGAAACCGGCTTTAGCTTCCCTAGCGGACATGCTACTATTTCTGTTATTTTTTTAATATCTTCCATAATATTACTTGCACCAATCATCAAAAATAGATTATATAAAATTATTTTTATTATAATTACTACTACAATTTTCTCACTCGTAGCATTTAGCCGAATATATCTTTCTGTCCACTTTGCGTCAGATGTCATCGCTGGAATATTCCTTGGAATATCATGTTTTACTTTACCTAGCTTAATTGTTGCCATAAAAAGCAAAATATGCTATAAATAAGACTCATAATTTATAAAGATACTTTGAATATAAGAGTAAGAATAAATCATCAAATTAGGGTTCCAGAGCTCCGTGTAATTACGGATGATGGACAAAATCTTGGAATAAT